>JAYKHH010000475.1:0-6509 GCA_035285265.1 Leptolyngbyaceae cyanobacterium
GGCTTGAGCACTACATTTTGCTCATCCAGCAGGGCATCCACAATCAAGCCTAACCGCTCCATGCCAACTTGCAGGATGATGCAGGGTAGCTTCTTCTTCTCAGAAACAGTGGCATCCGGTGCAAATGACAACTCTCGAAGATCCGCGAGCCAAGCCACGGAGATCGGTTGACCATTCAGGAGCAGCGTCTTAGACCCCTCAATGGCAAACAAATCCTGCTGAGCGACTAACAGCGTCATTTGCACAAACTCAACGGGAATGGCATAGACAATCTGGTTGACCTCCACGATCAACACATGGGTCGTGGCCAAGGTGGTATCCACCCGCACCCGGAAGGTACAGCCCATACCCGGAGAAGATTCTAGCTGAATAATGCCCTTGAGCCGCTCCACATTGGTGCGGACTACATCGAGTCCTACGCCTCTACCCGATACTTCAGTGACAGCGGTGCGCGTCGAAAATCCAGGGGCAAAGATCAGGGCTTGAATTTGTTCTGGGGACATGGCAGCCAGTTCTGCTTCCCGACACACCCCCGATCGCAATGCCGTGCGTTTAATACTCTCCAGGTTCAAGCCCCTACCGTCATCGGCAACTTCGATCACAATATTGGTAGCGGTTTGATAGCCCCGTAGATGAATGGTAGCCGTCCGGGGTTTACCTGCCTGCTCTCGTTCTTCGGGGGACTCAATGCCATGATCAATCGCATTCCGGATCATGTGCATCAGCGGGTCTTTCATTTCCTCCAAGATTTGTTTATCCGCCGTGGTGTCCCCCCCTTCAATCACCAGTTCTATCTGTTTGGACTGTTGTTTGGCTAAATCTCGCACCATCCGGGGAAACAACTTAAAAATGGTAGACAGAGGTAGCAACCGCAGGGTACGAATTCCTTCTTCTAGCTCCCCAGCCACAATATCTAACCGGGCCGTATCTTCGTAGGCACTGCTATTGAGGCGACTGATCAAGTTCCCCAACCGATCTAAACGCTCCCCAGTCCGGTGATAGAGCATCTGTAATTGCTGTAACGCCCCACTGTCCTGCCCCCGCTCAACCCCACTGAAGGCAAAGCGATTCACAAAGGCATCCCGACTCCATTCTTCGTACAGCGTTCTGATCTCTTCAATTTCAGTTAGCCGATGGGCGATGCGAATTTTGGTGACGGTGAGTTCACCCGCTTGAGTCATCAAAACATCTAGCTTTTGGGGTTCCACCCGGATCGTTTCAATCCGGTACTGGTGAGTGGGGGTAGGTTCTTCGGCTAGGGTAGCAACACTATCTCTGATAGACATGGCCGTGGGTTGATGCACCACCGCTTCTACCGTTGCTGCACTTGCCTCCACAGGAGTCACTTCTGGAAGTGTGGTTTCGCGAAGGGCCATTTTTCCCAACTTTGGCCCCAACTCTGGCCCCAACTCTGGGGGAGCACTTGGGGAATCCAGATCGGATAAGAGGGGGGATGCCTCAGGGGTGGAATCCTCTGAATCCTCATCTGGAACTCTATCCTCAGCCGGAAGGGTGGCATCCCTAGCAGGCTTTGGCGATTCTGAAGTAGGAGGAAGGGGAGCTCCCATTAAATGGGCCAAAACGTGAAAGACACTGACTCCAGCGGCTTCTCCGGTGACCGCTTCCCGCACCAACTTGGACATGGCATCAATGCCCCGGTACAGGCGATCGCTCAAATCCGAGGTCAACGCCTTTTCCCCCTGCTTCACCTTGATCAGAATTTCTTCCATCTGATGGATCAGGGTTTCCACATCCTTGACCCCTAACATGCGGGAATCCCCCTTCAGGGTATGGGCTTCCCGGAGCAGTTCTTCTAAACAAGCTTGGTCTTGGGGTTGCTTTTCTAAATGCAATAACCCAGATTCCAGCTTTTGTAGATGCTCTTCACTCGCGGTTTTATAGATATTCCGCAATTGCTCGTCTTCAATCATGGCGATGTCCTGCCTCCCTTTTTGGCAACTGCTGGCTCACTCGTGGTTTGTCAATGTTTATGGTTTGTCAATGCTGATCTTGATGGGCTAGAGAAATGTGCCTGCCGTAGGATGTGTTAGGCGTTAGCCGTAACGCATCTTGGGGATTTTATTTTCATACAAGTCCCTCAGATGAGCGAGAGATCATGGGGAGTGTTTGTTAAAGGTTTTAGCTTCGCTCAGCCCATCAAAAATTCTTGACAGAACCCTAGACAACTTCTTGCAGTTGTTTAGCCGCTGCATTCAAATGATGGGTGCTAGTGCGAACTTGGACAATGCCCGCTGCATTTTCCTTGGCCCCCAGATTCAAGGCATTCATGGCATCGAGAACTTGTTGAATGGCGATCGCCTGCTGCTTCACATTCAAGGAAATCTGCTGGCTGCTCAAAAACACTTGATTAATCGAATCTGCGACCCCCGTAAAGGCTTCAGAGGTACCTTGAGCAAGTTGCATCCCTTCATCGACGGTTTTAGTCCCCTCATCCGTCACCATCACCGTGGAATTAATCGCCCCTTGAATATCAGTGACCAAGGAATTAATTTTTTCTGCCGACTTCTTGCTTTGGTCTGCCAGTTTACGAATTTCCCCAGCTACAACCGCAAAGCCCTTACCATGATCGCCCGCCCGTGCTGCTTCTACGGCGGCATTCAGCGCTAGCATATTGGTTTGGTTCGCCAAGTCAGCCACCAAGTCAGAAATGCCGCCAATTTGGTTGGTTTGCTCACTGAGGCGGAGAATTTGCTCGGCGATCGCCCCCACTTTTTCCTTCAGCGTTGTCATTCCAGTCAGGGTTTGGCGGACGGCTTTTGTACCCCCTTCAGCGAGAGTCAGGGCTTGGCGTGCCCCGGCGGCAGACGCTTCTGCTTGCTCCGCCGATTGACGAGAAGAAGCGCCCAATTCGTCCATGGTGGTGGTAGTTTCATTCACCGAGCTAGCCTGCTGGCTGGCGGTGCGATCCTGCTGCTCTACGGTGGCAGAAATTTCATTAGAGGAACTGGCAATTTGTTGGGTGACTTGATTGATCGGCCAAATTACCTTGCGATACAGGAAGGCTAGAATCGCGCCTCCAATGGTTAAGGCAAAGATGGTACCCCCAATCGATACTAGGTTGGCAAATTGTTGGGCTTGCTCCACCTCCTTCGAGCGTTCTTCCAAAATTTTGGTTTGAGCCTCCTCCATTTCATCGATAGCTACCTTTACAGCCTCAGCATGTTGACGCCCCGCATCTAGCATGGCGGTGGTAATCTTCTTGCCCGATCGCTTATCGACAATCCGATCCTTAATGCCATCTAATCTAATCTGTACCAAACCCTCCAGTTGTTTTAGCCGTTCCTTTTGTTGCTCATTAATAATTTGCTTAGACATCCCATCTAAATCTTGTTTTACCAATGGCAAAGCTTGATTATAGGAATCCAAGTAATTCTCATTATCGGTTAAGAAAAAACCACGCATTCCGGTTTCCGCAGACAGCAATCCCGACTCTAGAGAAACCAAGGAAACGTTTACTTCATAGCCCTCCTTTAATAGGGCATTGGACTTAACAATCGATTCCATGGCAAATCTAGAGGTAACCCCAATGCCAATCATGGTGATAAAAATCGCCCCAAAACCTACGGTGACAACACGTCCAAGTTTCATAATTACCTCTCCTTAACCAATCCTTCAATCATTAAGCTTTTGATCGCACCTACACCCGTTCACCAACGGGCTTCAAGTTATATAATCTCGTCCACCATCAACCCTCCTTGCATGAGGATCTTCGGCAGATCTAAAATCCCCAACATCTTCTCTCCAAAGTGGGCCGTTCCCTGGAGGTATTCTTCACTCCCCGATTGCACTGCGGTCGGCACCGCCGTAATCTCCGAAGCGTGCAGATAGGTGACATCAAATACGTCATCGACTAACACCGCTGCAACAAGATCATCAATATGAATCACCATTGCCTTGGCACCTTTCTCAGTGGGTTTGAGGGGTAAATTCAGTGCCTTGCGAACATCCACGAGGGTGACAATTTCACCGCGCAGATTCATGTTGCCGATAATGTGGGAAGGGCAGCAGGGAATTGGAGTCACCGTGCGAACGCTCGTAAACTCCCGCACCACCTCTAAGCCCAGCCCAAAATATTCTCCATTTAGGCCCACCACCGCTAGGGGCATCAAACCTGAAAAGTCTGAATTTTCGGTGGGTTGCATCAGGTTGTTTGCCCGTGCCCGAAAAATTTCCCGCTCCTCAGAGGTTGCGTCCGGGCAAGCCAGCGCATAAAAACTACTGAGCCGTCGGAGGCGTTCAAAATTGGTAGAGGTCTCCAAACCCTGTGCCACCAATGCCTGAGGTACCAAAAGAGGTTCTGGAACCTCGCTGGCGCTCCTGGGGGTCGTTGCAGGAGCAAGGGTTGGTTGAAACAGTAAGTGCTCAGGGTTCAGGAGCACAATTAGCTTGGATTCAACCTTGGCAACCCCCTCCGTAAACTGAGCTTGGGCTGCTTCTAGCTTGCCGTAGGCAATTTTCCCTTCAATGGCAATGGGGTCAATACTCAGGACTTCCTGAACTTCATTGACAATGATGCCCACTTTAATCCCATGCAGTTCCAGGACAATCACACTGTGATTGAGCGTGTAGGGTTGGGGTTGCTGCCCTAAACGCAGATCCAAATCCATCACGGGAAGCAATTTCCCCCTTAAATTCAGACCTCCAATAATTTCATAGGGTGCTTCCGCGATCGGGGTGAGTTCAGGGAGTGAGAAGATTTCCTGCACAGCTAGGGTATCTATGCCATACAGCAAATCGTGCAAAGTAAAGATCAGATAAGACTTAGTTTCCATAGCAAATAGCCAATCGACGGCTGATATTCAAAGCAGTGGATGAACCATAAAATTCTTTTGGTATCACAGTTACAATTGATTACAAAAACTGGCATTACATTTTTATAAAGTCTCAAGATTTAAGTGCAAAGATCGGTGCATTTAGGATCTGCAATTAGAATCTTAAAAAATGTCTAAGCTCAGCTTGGTACGCTGCGGAATTGAATAATCAAACTTAATTTCAGAACCTCATTTGCAGACCAATCTCATAATATTATTTGAATCGCAAATAAATCTTCTGACAGAATTACGGGATTAATATCTAAGTCTTCTAAGTATGCGGAACAAACACAGAGAAAATGCGGATAAATGCAATATATTTCTTAACAGCATTAATGGGTTGGTAGACTACGGCCTCAATCAATCGACCGTTAGTAGGGACATGCTGGTTAAGGGGAGTAGGAGAGATCTGGAATTCGCCCCCCTTTTTAAGGGGGGTAGGGGGAATCGGTTCGGGTGCAAGTATCGATGAAAACCTTACAAACAATCTCTAAGAATAGTTAAGCTTAAGAAATTCAATAAAATCAGCAAATAAGCTCAATTTAGGATGCAATTACATTGAGAAATATTGCAATTTCCGACCCCAACTCATAGAGAATTCGCAAGCATCTTTTTAACAAGAATTAATAATTCCCCTGCGGTTAATTCTTCTTGATGATTAACGGTAGCTTGGGGTGCAAGTTTCTCTAAATATTCCACTGCTGTAGCCCGCATCTTATAGGCTCTCTCCTGATCTCCCTCTTGGGCATAGATAGAAGCCAGATCTAGATAAGCCATGATCTCTTCTGGCGCTAAGTAAATAATTTTCTTGAGCCATTTTTTAGCCTGTTCAATATCGCCTCGTTCTTCCGCAATCCGAGAAAGCAAGTAGTAGGGGTTAACGGATCGAGGATTAATCCCCAATGCTTTCCAGCAAGCATCACTTGCTTTCTCATAAGCGCCTAGGTTGGCGTGGGCTTGAGCACTTAAATAATAGGCTCCATCATGACGGGGATTGGTTTGGAGGATTTGCTCAGCTAAGCGGAGGGCGATCGCAGACTCTCCTTGGTTCAAGTGAGCTTCTGCCTGACTCAAGGACACCTCAATCGGTTTTTTGGGAGTTTCCTGCGGAGGCACGGTTGGAGGAGTGGGCAAGCTAGGCTTCGGAATAGAATTGAAAGCTGGCTGAATGGGTGCTGTCTGATTGAGGAAAGGAAAGGTGGGGACGACGGGAATCGGAGGGGAAGGGAGGGGGGAAGGTGCGATCGCTGAGGGTAAAGAAATCTGACTGGATTGCCCACGGTCATTCTGGACAGTCTCAGGACGGGTGTAAATCACAGATTCCGGAAATACTTTTGTGGTGAGTAAACCCAGGTTTTTCCCGTGGAGTTCTGCGTGACCGGTCATCACATACCCCCCCGGCCTCAGGGCGGCATAAAATTTCTCTAGGACTTGGGAGACAATTTGGGGTTCAAAATAAATAAAGACATTTCTACAGACAATTAGGTCTATATTTTTGACATTGGAGGTCAGGCTTGAAAAGTCATCCTGCACTAAGTTTGCCGTCTGAAAGCTCACCATGCTGCGAATCTTTTCATCGACCATCCAAGCATCTTTAACCTGACGAAAATATTTCTGCTGGATATGACTATTGCCAGAACGAAACGACCAAGAACTATAAATACCTTTCTTGGCTTT
>JAYKHH010000476.1:0-5939 GCA_035285265.1 Leptolyngbyaceae cyanobacterium
GACACTCTTAACCTGGCTTAAGCGAGCCGCAAACATCAATACTGACAGGATATCGGCTTCTTCCAAATCGTCATAATCTGCCAGAATCTCATCATGAGTCATCCCCGACCCCAGCAATTCCAGTAAAAACTCAACGGGATAGCGCAACCCTCGAATACAGGGTTTTCCATGACAAATTTCTGGATCAATGGTGATGCGCTGCAAGAATGAATTATCTAAAGACCCACTCATAGCCCCAGCCTCCTGAGATTTTCCCGAATCGCCACTTCTAGTTTGGCACTTTCAGCAAACTGCGCCTCTAGTTTCTGCGTCAACCGCTGCATCTTCTCCTCAAACGGTTCATCGTCCTCCTCCACTTCCTCTGCTCCCACATAGCGTCCTGGTGTCAGCACATACCCGTGCGACTGGATCTCCTCCAACGTTGCACTCTTACAAAATCCCGGTACATCGGTATAGGTGCCCGCTCCTGGTTCCCCTCGCCAAGCATGATAGGTTGCTGCTATCCGGGTAAGTTCCTCCTCTGTTAACTCCCGGTGCGTCCGGTCTACCAGATTACCCAGCTTGC
The DNA here is from genome assembly GCA_035285265.1 of Leptolyngbyaceae cyanobacterium. Taxonomy (GTDB): domain Bacteria; phylum Cyanobacteriota; class Cyanobacteriia; order JARCMD01; family JARCMD01; genus JAYKHH01. The sequence continues at coordinate 566 of JAYKHH010000476.1, forward strand.
GGGCATCAATAAATAGGGTTTCGCCTCGGCGATCGCGCAAAGTTGTAAAACCCTTCGTCCCCACCATTCCCTTCTTATTGCGTGTCACAAACCACAAACAGGCTGGAATCTGTGTCGTATAAAACAACTGTCCTGGCAGCGCAATCATGCAATCTACCAAATCTGCCTCAATCATCGCTTTGCGGATTTCACCCTCCCCTGATTGGTTAGAACTCATTGAGCCATTCGCCAACACAAACCCTGCAATCCCATTCGGTGCGAGGTGGCGGATCATGTGCTGCACCCAGCCATAGTTGGCGTTACCCTTCGGTGGCGTGCCATACTGCCAGCGCATATCATCTGCCAGCGAATTATTCCACCAATCGCTGATGTTAAACGGCGGATTTGCCAGGATGTAGTCTGCCTTTAAGTCCTTGTGCAGGTCATTGGTAAAACTATCGGCTTGTCGGTCTCCAATATTGCCATCAATCCCCCGAATCGCCAGGTTCATCAAACACAAGCGGCGCGTCGTCGGGTTCGACTCTTGCCCATAGATAGCAATATCACCCTTGCGTCCCCCGTGGGCCTCCACAAACTTCTCTGACTGCACAAACATGCCACCCGACCCACAGCAGGGGTCATAAATCCGCCCCTTGTACGGCTCAATCATCGCCACCAGCAGTTTCACGACTGCTTGCGGTGTATAAAACTCCCCACCACCCTTGCCTTCCTTCTCAGCAAACTGCCCTAGGAAATACTCATACACTCGCCCCAGGATGTCCTTTGAGCGGCTAGCCGTGTCACCCAACCCAAGGGTGCTAATCAGGTCAATCAGTTCCCCCAGCCGTTGCTTATCCAGATCCGGTCGGGCATACTGTATCGGCAAAACCCCCTTCAGCCTTGGGTTCTCCTTTTCGATCTCCAACATCGCCTCATCAATTAGCTTGCCGATCGTCGGTTGCTTGGCACTTGCCTGAATATGTGACCATCGCGCCTCCTTCGGCACCCAGAAGACATTCTCCCCCACATACTCATCCCGGTCTTCCGGGTCGGTATAGTCCGTCTCTCGCCGTCGAGCCAGGTCATCGTAGAGTTCCTGAAACGCATCAGAAATATACTTCAGGAAAATCAGCCCCAGTGCCACATGCTTATACTCAGCCGCATCCATGTGACCGCGCATCTTGTCAGCGGTTGCCCACAGGGTTTGCTCAAACCCCAAGTTTGCCCCGTTGCCGTTGGTACCGTTCTGTTCTTTTTTAGCTCGTGCCACAATATCTTCCTTGGTCAAGAATTGGTTTAGTTTGTCCAGTAGCACCCTAGCCAGACCAGTTATGCTGCTTTCAGAACGTTGGCAAGTCTATGCACAAACTTCTAGGATTATTGCTGATATTAGTTGGGATGAGTTGGTGCGGGATTTTCTTACTGGGTTGGTTGTCGGCCTAAACGCGACCTAGTTATGTTAAGCTCTTACCCTCAACCAGCCAAGCCCCGACCCCAATTCCTCGTCGCCTGTTAGAACTCCCCCAGTGGAAAGTAGTAGAGGTGGTGCGTGGAGATCGCTCCTAATGCTTTTCAGTCCCAGTCGTTTTTGGGGATAAGTAAACGTGGGGACAGGCGGGCAAGCTCATTCCCTGATTCCAGACACTAGAACTGCGATCTCCCCCATCAGTGCTGGTCTGCCCGCGAATGATCAGGGGGGTTGAAGCCTTATTAAATCAAACATTTAAGCTTCCATCGTCATTTTTGAAGAAACCAGTGCCGCCAGGTATGATTAGCAGCTTGGCTACGGACACACGAAAATCTTGGCAAATTCCATAAATACTCCCTTGGCGGCAGAGGTTAAACAGGCAACAATAGAGAACTATTAATTTGTCTCATGGCAATTTATGGATATCCCTCGGCTGCATCCAGACACAATTGAGCAAGTCAAGCAACGGGCTGACATTGTGGATGTAGTATCTGAGCATGTTGTACTACGGAAGCAGGGGAAAGACTTTGTCGGGCTGTGCCCGTTCCATGACGACAAATCCCCTAGTTTTAGCGTTAGCCCTAGTAAGCAGTTTTACTATTGCTTTAGTTGTGGTGCAGGCGGTAACACCATTAAGTTCCTGATGGAACTGGGCAAGCATTCCTTTAGTGATGTGGTACTCGACCTAGCACGGCGGTACCAGGTGCCCGTCAAGACAATGGAGCCAGAGCAGCGGCAAGAGTTGCAGCGTCAACTCTCCGTGCGAGAGCAGCTCTACGAAATTCTGTCCTTAACCGCTAAGTTCTATGAGCACGCCCTACGACAATCGACGGGGCAACAGGCGCTGCAATACCTGCAATCCTCTCGCCAATTGAGTGAAGCGACCATTCAACAGTTTCAACTCGGCTATGCTCCCGCTGGTTGGGAAACTCTCTATGGTTATTTAGTCGATCAGAAGCATTACCCCGTCGAGCTAGTGGATCAGGCAGGTTTGATTGTGCCTCGCAAGACAGGCGGTGGTTATTATGACCGTTTCCGCGATCGCCTGATGATTCCCATTCATGACCTTCAGGGACGAGTGATTGGCTTTGGCGGTAGGAGTCTGGGCGACGAACAGCCGAAGTACCTCAACTCCCCGGAAACTGAGTTATTTGATAAAGGCAAAACCCTATTTGCCCTAGATAAAGCCCGTGCTGCCATTGCCAAGCAAGATCAGGCCATTGTGGTTGAGGGATATTTTGATGCGATCGCCCTCCATGCCGCTGGAATTACGAACGTTGTCGCTTCCTTGGGTACAGCGCTCAGCGCAGTGCAAGTCAAGCAACTGCTGCGCTATAGCGAGTCTAAACAGATTGTCTTTAACTTTGATGCCGATGCCGCTGGGATGAAGGCAGCAGAACGGGCGATCGGAGAAGTGGTGGATCTGGCCTATCAAGGGCAGGTAAAACTGCGGGTGCTGACCATTCCAGAAGGTAAAGACCCCGATGAATACCTGAAAACTCACGGTGTTGCCGACTATCGTAGCCTGTTAAACCAAGCTCCTCTATGGCTCGATTGGCAAATTCAGCAAGTGCTAGCTGGTCAAGATTTAAAGCGATCCGATCAGTTCCAACAGAGCATTCAGGAGATCGTGAAACTCCTGGGTAACTTGCCCAATGCTACCCTGCGTACCTATTACATCCACCACTGTGCAGGATTGCTGAGTCAGGGAGATGCCCGCCTTGCCCTGCAACTAGAGGGGGATTTACGTCTCCAGGTGCGGGGTCAGCGTTGGCATGGGCAGGGTAAAAAATGGGAAAAGGCGGCGGACTACAGTTTGCGAGAAGCGGCAGAAGCAAATCTGCTGCGGGTTTATCTCCACTGCCCCGATTACCGCCCCGCCGTCCGAGATGCCTTGAGTCAGCGGGATATTGAGTTTAGCTTCTCCCATCATCGATTCCTATGGCGACAGATATTGGAAGTAGAGGATCTAGAAAAGCAAGCCCTCGCAGAAATTCAACTCTATGGCACTCGTTTAAGCGGGGTTGATCTTCGCTCAGAAGCAGAGGGTAGTCGCGATCGCCCGTTAGACCTACTAGACGCAGTCCAAGATCGTTGCATTGACTTTCCTCAAGAAATGCAGCAGGTTTATCATCTCCTCCAACTCGACGAAAAGACAAAGCTAGACATTCTCCGTCCCTCCCTAGCTATTCGCACGGCTGCGGCTAGCCTAGAACGGATTATGTGCGAAAAGCGCTGTCGCCACCTACTCAAAATGTGGGAAGAGGTGAGTTGTGTGATCACCGATGTCTCCGAGCAACAAAAGGTGCAGGCTCACATTGATTATCTAGAGGAAACGCTGGACAATGCCCACCAAACTCCTGATCCAGAGCAAGCTCTGGGTCAACTCAAACAAGTTACTCATTCAGACCTCACCCAGATCCAGCAATTAATTCAGCACCACGCTCCCCATCTTCAGCCTCTAGAGCAGCCAGAACCCAACCCATTGCCCTCCCATGACTCGGAATCCCTGCGTCGGCAAGGCTTTTACCAGGAGGAGTATTACAAAGAAAAACGCTATCTCCAACAACTGGATGAACAGCGCTGCATCACCGTCACCGATCTAATCCAAACTCCTTGGGTGCAGCCTTGAAGAAACCTCGGCACCCATAAACCAACTGAATAGGGGCAACCCCTTGTGGGTGCCCGATAGGTTGAAGGCACCCACAAGGGGTTGCCCCTACAGGTGACAAGCCTTAGCCAACAGAGACAGGTGACAGGGAAAGAGAACCGTAGCGCCAACCTATTCTTCAGCCACTTAAAGATCTGTCACACAATCAGTAGACAAATTATGTAGTGGGCAGTATTGTTATAAATGTGAGGAGTAGATATCGAAGTCAAAAACCCCTGGAGTCGAAACACGGACAGACGCCCAGGGGTTTTTGTATGGTTGGGTAATGCACACCGGGTGGTATCGGTAGGTATTTCAAATATTTCTATAGCGCTGGCCCTTTTCTCCCTAATTGGGCTTTAAGGAAAGAAGCAAGATCCTTTAGGCTGGGTTGATATGCCTAATTTTTTGAGCAGGTAACCGATGCGTGATCCCAAGCAAAATAACTTCAACATTGATCCCGGCACCCTAGTTTTGATTGTCTCCGCTCTCATCCTTCTGCCCCTCTTGCTCACTGGTTTCCTATCCCAATAATGGCCTCCTACTTCCGCCCTAGCATTGACGCAATAGCGGGCTATGTTCCCGGTGAGCAGCCCAAACCGGGCACCCCGATCATTAAGCTCAACACCAACGAGAATCCCTATCCCCCGTCTCCTGCGGCGATCGCTGCCCTCCAGAACTTAGACACAGAGCGCCTACGACGTTATCCCGATCCCTATGCCAACGAGTTTCGGCAGGCAGTCAGTGACGTATTGGGAGTCCCCTTAGATTGGGTGATCGTCAGCAATGGTAGCGATGACCTGTTGAATATTATTGTGCGGGCTTGTGCAGAGGTGGGGCGCAAAGTCGTGTATCCGATGCCAACCTATGTGCTGTATCGGACGTTAACTGAGATGCAGCCTGCAGAGCTTGTGGAAATTCCCTATGGAAAGGACTACTTCTTGCCCCTTAAGGAATTAGTGGCAGCTAACGGTGCAGTCACCTTGATTGCCTCCCCCAATAGTCCCTCTGGGCATACGGTTTCTCTCCAGGATCTGCGAGAATTAGCATCCCAATTGACGGGGATTTTAGTCATTGATGAAGCCTACGTGGACTTTGCTGAAACCACGGCATTGCCGTTGGTGCAGGAGTTCAAGAATGTTTTAGTCACCCGCACCCTCTCCAAGGGCTACTCCCTAGCAGGGCTACGCCTCGGCTTTGGTATTGGCAACCCCACCCTGCTAAAAGGATTATTTAAAGTCAAAGATAGCTACAACATTGATGCGATCGCCTGTACC
>JAYKHH010000477.1:0-5187 GCA_035285265.1 Leptolyngbyaceae cyanobacterium
CATACGGCCTTAGTGGTCAGCGTTTACGGCTTACAGCAATGGCGTACTGGAGCGGTGGCCTTAGCCACTTGGGTGGATCCGACCTCTCCTTCTGCTAACACCACACGAGTCTATAGCTACCTAGGCAATCCCAATCTGCTGGCAGGCTATCTGATCCCCGCGATCGCCTTCAGTATTGCAGCCATTTTTGCTTGGCGAGGTTGGCTGGCAAAAGGGCTAGCAGCGACTATGACAATAGTGAATACAACGTGCCTGGTTTTAACCTACAGTCGAGGCGGTTGGATTGGTTTAGTCATTGCAGTCTTTGCGCTCTTAATGCTCCTAGTCCATTGGTGGAGTATTAGTTTCCCTCCCTTCTGGCGTACCTGGGCACTGCCAATTGCGGTGGGTAGCACGGCTGGGGTACTAATCCTAGGGGTGCTCTTGGTAGGGCCACTGCGCGATCGCGTCCTGAGTATATTTGTAGGTCGGAGCGACAGTAGCAATAATTTCCGCATCAATGTTTGGGCCGCTGTACTTGATATGATTCGCGATCGCCCGATTCTGGGCATTGGCCCCGGCAATAGTGCTTTCAATAAAATTTATCCCCTCTATCAGCGGCCCCGCTATAGTGCCCTGAGTGCCTACTCCGTGTGGCTAGAAATCGCTGTCGAAATGGGTTTAGTTGGCTTTACCTGCTTTGTATGGTTGCTGCTGGTAATCTTGAACCAAGGCTGGGTGCAACTTCAGCGCTTACGCCATCTCAGGGATCGTGAAGGATTCTGGCTCATAGGTGCGATCGCGGCGTTATTTGGCATGTTAGGCCATGGCATCGTCGATACCGTCTGGTATCGTCCTGAGGTCAGCACGCTGTGGTGGCTAACCGTTGCCTTGATCGCCAGCTACTATCGCTATCAAGAACCCCAAACCCTAAGCGAGTAATTCTCAAGGGAGAGGGGAAGCAGATTCCCCTCTCATTGGATTTAATGAGGCTCTTCAGAACTTCAATCGTAGATATACTGGGGGTGACCTAGGCTTTGCCACTTCAGCAAGTTGGGCTACTGTCAAGGGTAATGATTAGCCATTATGGATAGATTTGAACGGATATCAGTAAGAGGTTTTCGCCGTCTTCGGCAAGTTGACCTGGAGATGAGAAATCTTACTGTCATGATTGGTGCGAATGGAGCTGGAAAAACCTCTTTTTTAGATGTTCTTTCAACTTTAGCCGCTTCAGCCAATGGCAAACTACAGGAGACATTGCAATCCAAGGGTGGTTTAAACGAAATTCTGACTAGGGGCAAAGCACAGGAGCTGGAAATTTCAGTTTCAATGAAAGTGCCAGAAAGAGAACCCTTAAAGTATGGTTTAGCCTTTTCACCCAAAGGGTTGTCCTATGAAATCAGGGAAGAGACTTTAACACAGCAGCGCAACCCAAATGCACCTGAACCATTTAAGTACATTGAATCCCATGGTTTAGATATTAAGTATTTTAGTCAGGAAGATGGAAAGCTACTCAAGCCAAGTTGGGAACATGATTATCTTGAAACATCACTTTCTCAAGTTCCTAAGATGTATCGTGAACCTGAAGCCTTGAGAAAAAGCCTTGCATCTTGTACCTATTATGGAGCGCTCGATGTTTCGCAGAAAAGCCCCATTCGTTTACCTCAAGCAATCCGTCCTGCAAAGTTGCCTGGGGCTAATGGCGAAGATTTAATATCCTGTCTTTTCGACCTACAGCAGACTGATCGAGATCGATTTGACATGGTTGAAGATATTCTCTCTGCTGCGTTTCCAGATTTTAAGCGGCTAAACTTTCCTCTGGCCGCTGCAGGAATGTTTTCTATGACTTGGACGGATAGAAATTTTTCCAAGGACATCTATATACATGAGCTATCAGAGGGCACCCTTCGCTTCCTTTGGTTAGTGACGTTGCTGCAAAGCCAAAGCTTAACAACAATCACTCTATTAGATGAACCAGAAGTTAGCTTACATCCTGAACTTTTGAGACATTTAGTCTATTTAATGAGAGAAGCTTCAAAACACACGCAGCTAATCGTAGCAACCCATTCAGATCGGCTAATTAGATTTCTCGAACCTGGTGAGGTTCTAATCTGTGATCTTGAAGAAGGTGAAGCAAAAATGACATGGGCTGATACCCTGAACCTAGATAAATGGTTGGAAGATTACAGTCTTGACCAACTTTGGGCAATGAATGTGATGGGTGGGCAACCATGAAAATTGCAGTTTTAGTCGAAGGGAGCACAGAAAAAATTTTCCAAAGCAAGCTTTGTGACTTTCTAAAAACTCGTCTAAATCAGCAAATGCCAAAACTAAAGTTTATTAAGTATGACGGTCGAATTCCTAAAGAAGCAAAACTCAAGCGTGTTGTTGAAAATCTCCTCGACAATGATGGCTATGCTTCTGTAATTGCCCTTACAGATGTTTATACAGGAACCAAAGATTTTCAAGATGCGGCTGATGCTAAAGCTCAAATGATCCAGTGGGTGGGTAATAACCCCCAATTTTATCCGCATACAGCACTTCATGATTTTGAAGCATGGCTGCTTCCATACTGGGGCACTATCCAGAATTTGGCAGGCCATAATCGTTCTGCCCCTAGTGGTTCTCCAGAGACGGTGAATCACCAAAAACCTCCTTCCTACCGGGTTAAGGAAATCTTCCAATTAGGAGGACGTCAAGACTATAACAAGCCTATTCATGGTGCCAAGATTTTGAAGGATAACGATCTCATGGTTGCTATTCAAGCTTGTCCAGAGCTAAAAGCTTTTGTAAACCGAATTCTCTCTCTTTGTGATGAAAGCCAGATAATCCCCTAATTTCAGGCACAGAGAGATAAACTCTCTGCTGACACCTGCCCCCTTCGGCTTCGCTCAGGGCACCACCTGACCCCTGACCCCTGACCCCTGACCCCTGACCCCTGACCCCTACATAAGAGACTCCCACTATGTTTCATCCTCCTTCTCCTGGCCCGATCAAATTTGGTACAGATGGCTGGCGGGGCATCATTGCCGCAGATTTCACCTTTGAGCGGCTCGCGCTCGTGGCTCCGATCGCTGCCCAAGTTTTAGCGGAAACCTACGGGGAATCTACGGGCAGTAATACCGTGATTGTGGGCTATGACCGTCGGTTTTTATCAGAGCAGTTTGCCGAGGCGACGGCAACCGCTGTCAGAGAGGCGGGCTTTGACGTGATGTTATCCGATGGCTATGCCCCCACCCCAGCTTTTAGTTGGGTTGCGAATCATCGGAGCGCTCTAGGGGCTTTGGTGATTACTGCTAGCCATAATCCAGGCATCTATTCAGGATTTAAGGTGAAAGGAGCTTTTGGGGGATCGGTGCCACCCGAAGTGACTCAAAAAATAGAGGCATTACTTGCCCAAGCCCCAACTCCTAAGCAGCCAGAGCCGGGAAATGGGACTCTAACTCTGTTTAATCCTTGGGAAAGTGGATTTTGCGAAGCCCTTCAGTCCAAGGTAGACATTGAGTTGATTCGCAATGCGATTACCGAAGGCAAGCTCACTGTCTTTGCCGATGTTATGCATGGAGCGGCAGCCAGTGGTCTAGGTCGCCTGCTCGGAGTGCCGATTCACGAAATTAATAGCGATCGCGATCCCTTATTTGGCGGTGGTGCCCCCGAACCCCTACCCCGTTATTTGTCTGAACTCTCTAGTGTGATCGCCACCCACACCCGCAGAGCAGATTCCGGGTTAGCCGTGGGACTGGTGTTTGATGGGGATTGCGATCGCATTGCCGCCATGGATCAGCACGGCAATTTCCTGAGTTCTCAAATCCTGATCCCGATCTTGATTGAACATTTAGCAACTCGACGGGGTTTCCAGGGAGAGCTAGTCAAAACCATTAGTGGGTCAGACCTAATGCCTAAGGTGGCAGCGCTCTACAACTTGCCCGTCTTTGAAACTGCGGTGGGCTACAAATACATTGCCGATCGCATGTTAGAAACGCAGGTATTGCTGGGTGGCGAAGAATCCGGCGGCATTGGTTACGGCCACCATATTCCCGAACGTGATGCCCTCTTGTCAGCCCTGTATTTGTTGGAAGCGATCGCCCAATCCAATATGGACTTAAGTGCCCTGTATGAGCGCTTACAAACCCAAGCTGGATTTTTCTCTGCCTACGATCGCATTGATCTGCCCCTTGCTAGCATGGAGGTACGAGCACGGCTGCTCAACCAACTGCAATCCCAACCCTTAACCACCGTAGCGGGCAAGGCGGTGGTAGATTGCCTCGCCATTGATGGCTACAAATTCCGCCTTGAAGATGGTAGTTGGCTGATCATCCGCTTCAGTGGCACAGAGCCTGTTCTTCGCCTCTACTGCGAAGCCGCCACCCTGGAACAGGTGCATCAAACCCTAGCCTGGGCTAAGGAATGGGCAAGTTAGTGAGAGCTCTCAATCCAAAATCCAAAATCCAAAATCCAAAATTCCCCATGAGTGACTCACAGACTTGGTACATCATCAAACAACCCGATGGTCACTGCGAAATCTCGCCCACACCCCAAGCAAAGTTAGAACAGTGGGGGCCCTTTGATTCTCAAGGAGAGGCGATCGCCCGTCGGGTCGGGTTAATCCGGGCGGGCAAGTGTCAACCGGTATAAAGCCCATCGGCTAGGCAGACAATAGCAGTGCCATGCTCCAGATGGAAGGGCGAAGCTATCCTGCTGGAAGTACAAAGTGTAAATTTAATGATGAGAAAGTTGATTCACAATGAATCGAATTTCCTTCTTGTTACACTGCCGTTTGCTGGCGGCATAAACTTTTCGACCTCTGATATAGCCTGCACAATGGCGATGAATTAAACCCTGTAGTACATCCGATACGTATTCCGTCGGTGGAACATCCTTAAAGGCAATGAGATACCAAATGTCATTGAGCTTGTGGTACTGATAATCATCATTCAGGATGACGACATCCGTTCGGGGTTGGGTTCGCTGTTGCTTACGAGGTATTTTCTCAACTGCACAAAGAATTTTGGTTTCAGGGTGAACGTAGAATTCATCTCGGTAATAGCCATCTAATCGAGTGCGAAGTTTATCTCTGGGTTTGATCAGGTAAGGATCGTGGATTTAATAACCTGGCGATTAGAAATCGCGGCTATACGGACATAGGCGAAGCCTTCTCGCAGAGTAACCTGCCGACCCAGGTTCAGAAATTACAGGTTATTAAATTCT
>JAYKHH010000478.1:0-7321 GCA_035285265.1 Leptolyngbyaceae cyanobacterium
AGCAGGTTGTGGAGTTCGGCAACTTGCTCTAGTTTGCGGTGGGGAGTGGTCAGCAAACTATTCAGCATTTCTAGCCGCAAGTCACGTTCTGCAGTATTCATAGGAACCTCCTCAAATCGGTAAAGCCTGAAAGGGTTAGGTGAGGAGGCAGGTGTTGCACGTCTTGCATGGAAAACCTCACCCCCAACCCCCTTCGACTCCGCTCAGGGCAGTGCCTCTCCTAGGAAGAGAGGGGAGCCAGGATTTTCCTTCCTTAGTTCCTCCTTCCTTTCTAGGGAAGGGGGCTAGGGGGTTAGGGCTATGCAAGGATTTGAGAAAAATTCGCCGCGCAAGTTGGGGGAGCTTGGGTCTGAAGGCCAAAGTAGTGTTTACTTCTAACCTTCAGAGTTTGCCTGCTATCGGTTTCAGGCTTGCAGTGCTTACCGACCTAAGCACACCTTGGTTGGGTGGAGAGTGTGTAAGCTCCCCCCATTGGGGCGCAGCAACAACTGCCAATTAGTATTAGCTGTGAACTATGAGTTAAAAGCTCACAGCAATTCACTAATTTTCAAAAAGATCACTTCGTGCAAGTTAAAAAAGCTATGGGCACATAAACGGGAGTTGAACCCGTGACGGTTTGCGTTCAAAGCAAATGCTCTACCACTGAGCTAGTATGTAAGCTTTTTCGGTGAGGGCACGAAGTGGAAGATGGGATATCCCGCGCAAGTTGGAAAAGCAAGGTTCACTAGGCGCTCTACTCTTGAGCTACATCCGCATTAATGCGGATGGTGGGACTTGCACCCACAACTTCCCCGTCTTCAGCGGATTGTGTGTATGCTTCACACGTTGGGGCGCGGGATATAAAGGCTGGGAGCAACTGGTTAGCCGTAAACGGCTTCAGGGCGGATAATCAGGTCGCCGCTGGGTCTACGGTCAATGACGTAAAACTGGAAGCGATCGCGACCCACATCAAAATGTTGAGCCAGTCGCTCCTTCACTGCTGGATCATTCATCCCTGCTGTGACACCCAACTGAGGCTCAGGGATGTCGTAGGAGCGACCCTCAAAACGAATATGAACCATTGGATACCTCCTAAAATCAAGCAGGGACAATCAAAAATCGGTCCTCTTTTTTGTATTACGTTTATACTACATCTTTGAAATACGGATGTCAATCGGTTTTTGAAAATTCAATAACGATGGGTTGAGAACCATGAATCATGGAGTACTACCCTCATCAATGGTGCTGAGCGATCGCGCTTCGTTACAATACCAGCACAGTCACAATTTTCGATGGACTTGAGGGAAGAGGGAGCACCATGCAAATACCAGAAACTCCCAGTAACAATGATGTTCGGGAAGCCTTAATTCAAATACGAGAAGAGTTAGGGCAGACACGGGAGGAGTTAGGTCGGAAAGTGGGGGAGTTGAGCGAGAAGGTTGAGAAACTGGATTACAAATTCGAGGTTTACCAGAAAGGCACGGATGGCATGGTGAGGATGGCAACTACGATCATCATTGCTACGGCCTCTGTTGTGGTGCTTTCCAGTCTTAGTCCTGCGGTGACGGCGATTGTAACGGCCCTATCTGCAGCCAACAATTAGTGAGAACAGGTTAGCCAACCGCATAATTACATACTTTCAGGTCAGGCCCTGCAAGTTCCCAGGTCATTAAACGCTTCTCTCTTCTGTAATCCACACCCTTCCAGCCATCCACAGAATTTCCGCACGTAGTCCCTGGCTCAGAATTTGGGGAACTGCGATCTTACTCTTCAACGCCCTTACTACAGATACCAAAGGCTTGTAATATCCCTTCAAGGCTAGTCTGGCTCTAGCTTCTACCTTGAGAGATTGGCACCAAATGTAGTGTTGCTGACTGCTGTAGACACGATTTTTCTCTAAACTTTTAACTTGTGAACCTTTAAACAAGAGCGTAGATCTACCGTGAATTCACCCTGGATCTACTTAAGGGTTTAAATTTAAGCTCTTCAAGTTCCTTATTAAATCTACATATTTTGATTTTGGAGCGAGGCTTTCAGAGGTAAAGCACCTGAAAGCCAGGTGTAGCTAAGTTTAGCAACACAGTTTGTAGTACTTGAGGTGTTCATCCCGTGAAAATTTTCACAACTCTCATGAAACCCCAATTCCGACGCTGGCAGAGCAAATCAAAAACTTGTGTTGGATTAGGAATATTAACCTTGGCGTTGACTTTAGCTTCAGCTCCCTATGCCTGGGGCCAAAAGCCCCTCCCTTTAGAGATCAACCTGCCCACATTGAATCAGCTTCTCTCCAGATCCAATGTGGTCGATTTAGCAACGGGTGTCGTTAAACTCGATGGGTATGAGATCTTTTCAATCGCAGCGCCTGCGGTAGCCCAAAAGGATCAGCAAGTGAACGTACTACCCATTCAACAACGGGTGACGACCATTGAGCGCCAACTTAATCAGATTGCCAACATCAACTTCGATCCCCAAAAGTTAGATGTAGCTGTGGCTATGAACAAGACGAGTAATCTCCCAGTCATCACTGCTAACGGCCAATATTTGATGACGGTAACGCTGCTGGATGCTCAGCTTCAAGGCGTTGAGGTGGAAAGATGGGCAGATTCATTGCGCTTGACAATCAAGACAGCCCTGCTGAGGGCAAGACAAGAGCGTCAGCCAGACTACCTGGTTAAGCAAGGCTTGATCGCTGCAGGCATTTTAGGGGTGATGGTCTTAGGTAGTTGGATACTAGTGAGTTGGCAAGGTTATTTGAAAAAGGAACGGCGGGCGATCGCAGATCAGATCAACGCCGAAGAAGGTATGGCAGTCATGCCTGCTGATCCCTTAGATAATTCTTCAGCCACCTTAATCAAGCAACAAAGGATTAAACAGGAAATTCTGGATCTGGGTGAAATCCAGCGGTGGTTGTTACAACTGGGGCAATTAGGAATTCTGGGTGCTGGTACCTTTGTAATTCTGGGACTCTTTCCCTACACTCGCTGGCTGCAGCCTATTGTTTGGTCTACTCCCCTCAAAATCCTAGGAATTCTGTTAGGTATCTATGTGCTGATCCGAGCCAGCTATGTGCTGATCGATCGCTTTTCCGGGGTTCTCGAAACGGGAAGATTTACGACTCCAGCCACGGCCCATCGGCTATCTTTAAGAGTCTCTACCTTTTCTAGAGTGCTTAAGAGTGGAGCCGCGATCGTCTGTGTGAGCATCGGTGTCCTGTCAGGTTTATCCATCGTGGGAGTGAACCTAGTCCCCCTGTTAGCAGGGGCTGGAATCATTGGTCTTGGCATCTCCTTTGCTTCCCAAAGCTTGATCAAAGATATGATCAACGGTTTTTTTATTCTGCTAGAAGACCAGTATGCCGTGGGTGATGTGATTATTGTGAACAAGGTGGGTGGCTTTGTCGAGAATATGAATCTGCGGATTACCCAATTACGCAACAACGAGGGACGCCTGATCACGATTCCCAATAGTGAAATTAGTATCGTGGAAAATCTTTCCAAGGATTGGTCACGGGTGGATCTCGCGATTACGGTTGCCTACGGTACGGATCCAGATCATGCCCTTAAAGTGATTAACCAATTGTCTGCGGAAATATATAGCGATCGCAATTGGAAATCTAAAATCTCGGAACCCCCCGAAGTTTTGGGCATTGATGAACTTGACCATACTGGGATCCTAATTCGGATCTGGATTAAGACGCAGCCCCTGCAACAGTGGGCCGTTGCCCGTGAATTTCGCCGTCGCCTCAAGCAAGGGATGGATCGAGAAGGGATTGCCATTGGTATGCCCCAGCAATCGTTATCGGTGAGAAACTTTTCCAATGGTCAAGGGGTTGAAGGCATCGCAAATTTACTCCCTTAGGGCCTTTAAGTTTGGTAGCCCCACGGAGTACTGCTTGGATGCCGCCAATCCTGTTAAGAGCATGGCAGTGCCATGCCCTCAGGAAGAATGGTGGGAAAACTTACGCCTAACTACTCGAAGGTCTGCTAGAGAACGCTTGCTAGCAACGCTTGTTGAGCGTGCAACCGATTTTCTGCCTGATCCCAAACTTTGGATTGAGAACCTTCCATAACCCCATCCGTAATTTCTTCGCCTCGATGGGCCGGGAGGCAATGCAAGACAATCGCATCCGATTCAGCATGAGCCAACAGTGACTCATTGACTTGGTAGGGCTGAAAAATAGGAATGCGGGTTTCCGCTAAATCCTCTTGCCCCATGCTGGCCCAAACATCAGTGTATAGAACTTGGGCACCCTGAACGGCTGCTACGGGATCATCTGTAATCAGGACTTCGGTTTGCCCCTTGGCCAGGGTGGTTGCTTGTTCAACAACGGTTGCCAGGGGTTTGTAATCCACGGGAGTTGCCACTCTGACATTCATCCCCACAAGGGCACAGCCTAGAAGCAGCGAGTGAGCCACATTATTCCCATCTCCCAGGTAGGTCAAGGTTAGTCCATTCAGGGAGCCAAAGGTTTCCTGAATGGTCAATAAGTCCGCTAGGACTTGGCACGGATGCTCTAGGTCACTTAAGGCATTGATCACCGGAATATTTGCATACTGGGCAAAGGTTTCTAGCCGTTGCTGCTCAAAGGTGCGAATCGCCATCACATCAAAATAACGGTCTAGGACTCGTGCAGTGTCCGCTAGCGGTTCGCCTCGACTGACTTGACTCACCATCGGATTCAAGTCTAGAACCTGTCCTCCCAGTTGATACATGGCAACGGAAAAACTGACCCGTGTTCGAGTAGAAGCCTTATCGAATAGCAATCCTAAGACGGGTACACGGCCTTGTTTACCGAGGCTTAACGGTTGATTGACTCCTGATTTCATCTGTTTTGCCAGATCCAGGAGGGAATAAACTTCCTCTGTACTCAAATCCGCTAGGCTCAACAGATCTCGACCCTTTAGTGCCCCCATGGATGTCCTCTCTTACTAGATTGCAGTTTGTTACTAATATAAGGCTCTTAAAATCATTTTCTCTTAGACTGATCTTCGACTCTACCCTTCGGAATAAGTCCATGGATCATCTAATTTGGTATCACTACCTGATTTTTTTCTCCTTTCTGGCTTGTGTGGCAGGTCTCTGCCTCCTAATTTCAGCTTCAGACACCTTCACGCATGAGTCTGAAACCACTGAGCAAATGCTGTTTAAGATGACCTTTACCTACTGGATGGTCTATTGCCTCGCGATCGCAATCCAGAAAATCGAATTGCCCATTTTTCAGATTTGGGAAGTACCCTTGATGAGCCTCAAGCTCACGGCAGTGATTGCCTATGTTTTAACGTTTACCTGTGCGGTAACGCTACCCCTCCATCGCCTCGCCACCTTGCGGCGAGTGGCGAAATAAAGCTCCAACCAGAAAATCTCCTGCTCAAGAAAAAACTTGCGGCAACTCACAATGGGTTGCCGCAAGTTTTTTCTAGACGTTTTCCGGCGCTGACTAGACCGAGGCTAATTCAGGGGTGGGGCGCTTGCTGCTGCGAATGTCTGCGATCGCCTTGGCATAATCGGGCGCATTAAACACCGCTGAACCCGCCACAATCGCATTGGCTCCGGCTTCTAACACCTGCCAAGTATTGTTGGCCTTTAAGCCACCATCCACTTCAATCCAGGGATCGAGACCCCGTTCGTCACACATTTGGCGCAACTGACGGATTTTAGGTACCACACCAGGGATGAAACTCTGTCCCCCAAAGCCAGGGTTGACACTCATGATTAGCACCAGGTCACATAACTCCAGCACATAATCGATCAGTTCCAGCGGAGTGCCTGGATTTAAGACAACCCCCGCTAATTTACCGAGTTCTTTGATTTGTCCCAGGGTACGGTGCAAGTGGGGAGAAGCATTGTGTTCAGCATGGACGTAAATGTGATCTGCCCCAGCTTTGGCAAAGTCCTCGACATATTTTTCTGGCTCAACAATCATCAAATGCACATCTAGGGGCTTCTTCGTCACCGGACGAATGGCTGCAACAACTAGGGGGCCAATCGTAATATTGGGGACGAACCGTCCATCCATGACATCGACATGAATCCAGTCGGCTCCCGCCGCATCTACGGCTCGAATTTCATCTCCCAATCGGCTAAAGTCGGCTGATAGGATAGATGGAGCGATCACAATCGGTTTTTGAGATGACGTGGGGCTCATGGTTCAGGGTTCTCTCGCGTGTCCTCGTTTGTCACTTAGTTTAACAAAATTGTGTAACCTACTCGCTGAGATTTGATCCCCAGATACACTCAATTTAGGGCGCTACTTTTTAAGATGGAATGAGCAGAAAGTTTTTTCTCACTGCCCCCAGCTAGTGGGTGGGTGGCCCCAGTTTATCAAACATAAATAGAGGGACTTTGGTAGGCAGAATCAGGTTACAGAGACTAACAGGATTAGTAGCAGGGTTGGCTATCATCGGGTTGGGTGCTGCTCCAGCAGCACAGGCAGACAAGGTGCCCAAATCCCCAATCGCTGCGGAAGGCATCGATGCCTTGCGATTGCAGCAACCCCCTTACAACTTGCTCGGTCGCAAGATCGCCATTGGTCAGGTGGAAATTGGCCGCCCTGGTTTATTTGGCGTGGATAAAGCAGTGGCTCGCAATCGAGCCATGTCTGTGGTGCGTGTCTTTTTTCGCAACACCCCTGCTAAGACCAACACGAATATCGATCCCCATGCTCAAAATGTTGCCAGCATTATGATCAGCTCTGATAAAGCGGTCAAAGGCGTAGCACCGGGAGCACGGTTATATTCCTCAGCAGTAGGCTTAATTAAACGGAGTGGACAGCCAGAAGAATGTCTCTCGGCCCAGCACATTGCCCTCCAAAACGGGGGAGATGTGCGGGCGATTAATTTTAGTTTTGGTGAATCTCTGCGAGAAGATCCTCGCGTCCAGGCTGTCCTCGATGGCAATGCCTTGTTAACGCAATGTATTGACTGGTCTGCCCGCGTTCATGATGTGTTGTACGTGATTGCGGGCAATCAAGGGAAAGGAGGCATTCCTATTCCGACGGATAATTTTAATGGCATGAATATTGCCTTTACTAACCGATTGAAGGGTATATTTGCCAAGGTGGATTTTGCCAACTTGGGGGATACAACAGCGGGATTTGCCAGTCGCATTGTTGGGTTGGAAGCCAATGTTGGTCCACGACGGGCAATTAGCTTATTAGCCCCTGGTAAAGATATTCCTGTGATTAATCCCGATGGCAAGTTGCACCGAGGCAGTGGAACTAGCTTCGCAGCCCCCCATGTGACGGCTACGGTGGCTCTCTTGCAGGAGTTTAGTGATGCGGCGATCGCTCGTGCTGTCCGCGATCGCTCCAAAGCAAAAAGTCCATCTCCTTGGAGCGTAGATG
>JAYKHH010000479.1:0-3887 GCA_035285265.1 Leptolyngbyaceae cyanobacterium
GACGCTCTTTTATAAGCCTGTTCCAGAATCCCGACCCGTTCCAGAGCTGAGAGTGCCCGTTTCTTTTCCTCTTGGGTAAACAAATGAAAAGCTGACCGAAATAGGGAGACGTTTGACAATGCACCAATCAAGACATTTTCTAAAACTGTCAGCCGATTGACCAGATTAAACTGCTGAAAAATAAACCCAACCTGGCTTCGCAGTACCCGAACCTTAGAATGTAACTGCCCATCACTTTGCAAAGTGCTGCCAAAGACCTTAATGCTGCCTGCGTTAGTGTCTTGCAAACCGTTCAGAGTTCGTAGCAATGTGGATTTTCCAGAACCAGATGCTCCAACTAAAGCCAGCATTTCACCTGCATGGACATCGAAGCTCACCTGTTGTAGAGCTTGTTTACCACCCTTAAATGTTTTTGTGAGATTAATAACCTCTACAACGGGATAATTTGAATTAAGTTGCATGGGCAAAGGGTTCTATAACTAAACTTCAGGGGAAGTTTTATGGATAACTTCTTGTCGAGTGCTGCGATTGGAAGAAATGACTGTTGAGGCAGGTTCATTTCACAGGAGATAGATATTGATCCGTACCAACAACCCAAGACCCTAAACCTAATCAGGTTTCCAGGTTGTGAAATGAACAAATTTTCCAGACAAGGCTGCTACGGTTGAATGTAAGGTAAGTCAGAATAACCTTTAACAGTCTGGAATATTTTGATTAAGGCAAGATGGTCAAAAGGTTAGGACAAGTTAGTCATCTTATTAAGCCACCATTTTTTTGCCATCAACACTTTTGGGTGGGTTGATATTCAGGCAATCCCTGCAGCTCTGAATTTTCTAGGCATCCCTACGATGGGGATGTCTCAGAAAGCAGTGCTTGGGAACCTTCCTAGGCGATCTCAATGGAGAAGATGACCTGTTCTCGAAAAACACCCACAAGTTCGAGGATCAGCCTTGATTTTCCAGATTTCTTTAGAAAGTAGTAACCCATTATGCTAATTTTTATGAAGCACCGTGTTCTGAAAATCTGGCAAATCCTATGAGCTTTTCCATTCCTGAAGAAGTCAAAGTTTGGGGTCAATTTGTTCATCCCATCTTAATGTGGGTTCTGTTTGCCCTCACCCTCTATGCTTTGTATCTAGGATTTCAAATCCGACGCACGAGAAAGGCAGAAGGAGAAGCTAAAAAAACCTTGATCAAAGGTCAATTTAACCTGCGCCATTATCAGATGGGATCGATTGTCCTGGCATTAATGGTCACTGGCTCACTTGCGGGCATGGCTGTGACGTATATTAATAACGGCAAATTATTTGTTGGGCCTCACCTGTTGGCAGGTCTAGGCATGACAGCTCTGATTGCTCTCTCCGCATCTCTTTCGCCCTTGATGCAGAAGGGAAGTGATTGGGCACGCTATACCCATATTTTCTTGAATATTGGTATCGTCGGATTATTTGGTTGGCAGGCATTAACGGGCGTGGACATTGTTCAACGCATCATTGAGAAAATGTAAGCCAATCGCCTAAGAGCAAAAAAAATTATGCAGAACCTGATTCCGACTCCTCTCGCTACCCCGCTCCATTCAATCAGTGACCGTTCATCAGAGATTAAACTGCTTGTTTTAGATATTGATGGCACGATCTCAGGCGTCAATAACGAGATTCAGGAGCCGGTAAAGCAGGCGATTAAAGCAGCCCAGGCCAAGGGTGTGCAAGTGGCGATCGCGACGGGGCGCATGTTTCGTTCGTCTCTGCGTTTCCATGAAGAAGTGGGTTCCACCCTGCCTTTAATTGCTTACCAGGGAGCCTGGATTCAGGATACTGTCACCCTGCAGGTGCATCGTCACTGGCCTGTCTCCATTCCCACTGCTTTGCAACTCTTGGAGCACTTTGAACAGGATGGATTGCGGGATTTACTGTCCGTTCACTTCTATGTCAATGATCAGCTCTATATCCGTGAAATGACCCCTGTGACCCAAGCCTACTGCGAACGGTCTGAGGTGGAGCCGATCGCTATTGGGGATCTCCGTCAAGTGTTGACCGATGAACCCACTAAGGTTCTTGCTCTCAGTGATGATTGTGACATTATTGAGCATTTATTAGGTAGCCTGCGTCAACGCTATACACCTGCAGAACTCTACTTGACGAAGTCAGTGGCGACATTTTTTGAAGCCGCAAATCCCTTTGTCAATAAAGGTGTGGCGGTGCGTTACTTAGCAGAGGAAATGCTGGGTCTACAAGCTGCCAATGTGATGGCGATCGGGGATAACTTTAATGATGTAGAAATGCTGGAATATGCGGGGATTGGGGTTGCTATGGGGAATGGCCCCGCAGATGTGCAGGCAATCGCCGACTGGGTTGCTCCTAGCATAGAACTGAATGGGGTTGCAGCGGCAATTGAAAATTTCTTGCTGTAGTTGGCTGGATGCTGGGTGAGCTTGCTCCCAACCCTGTTAGATAAATGCCTTAGGACTTACGCAATTCCCACGGATTAATAGGAGTTTTGGGGATTTTTGAAGGGTTGCAGCCCTTCAAAAATCCCCAATTGCGTAAGTCTTTTAGGGTGAATTGAGGGCGATCGCTAGCGTGTTTTGGAGTTCACCGCGATCGCTCATCTATCCTCCCTTTCATTCAGCCTAGTTGCTGACCCAAGCCGTGAGATCGCCCCATCTCGTGAAATGCTGGAATGCGATCGCGTTTGGGGACTGTGCAGCATCGGGGCGATCGCAGGGTTGAGTTGAAGGGATTTGCGAGCTGTAATCTTTTTACTAGGGCTGAGGTATGAAGCCCCACGCTTTTGATTCCTTCAGCCTAGCGACTGACCAATACGGTAACCTAGGGGTGCGATCGCCTAGAATTCTCTTGGGGTGACCGAGCCTAGATATTTTTATAATCGGGTAATATCTCTGCAAGAATTCACGCTAGGAGCAGAAAATGATGACTACGAAAGAACAATTGCTCAAAGCGATTGAACAAGCCCCAGAGCCTCTAATCGAAGAGATTCTCGACTTTTTGCTATTCGTCCAGTCTAGACGCTACGCCAATCAACCTGAACCATCAACCCAGCCATCAGCAAAACGGCAATGGTCGCCTCACTTTTTTGAACGAACTGCAGGTGCATGGCAAGGTGAACCATTGGTCAGGGAAGATCAGGGAGAGCAAGCAGAACGCGATGCATTCCTATGATTTATCTCTTGGATACCAATACCTGTATCCAGTACATTAATCGCTATAGCCAACCGATCGTCAACCGATTACAGAACCTGTTTCCCAGTGATGTAGCTATCTGCGATGTCGTAAAATTTGAGCTTTACTATGGCGCATACAATAGCTCACAGATAGAGAAAAATTTGGAAATCTTGAGAGAATTTTTCCTGGAATTTCCCAGCCTCGCCTTTGATGGACAAGCTGCTTCCATATGTGGTTATTTACGCTCTCAACTCAAAGTAAAAGGAACCCCAATTGGAGCTTACGACTTACAGATTGCTGCTATTTCACTAGCCCATAATCTCACCCTTGTAACTCATAACACTAGGGAATTTGAACGAATTCCAGGATTACGCTTAGAAGACTGGGAAAGGGATTGATACGGGTTTTTTGTGAAAATGACATCCCGTTGCCCATAGGTGAGATCGCCCCATCTCTTGAAAGGGTGGAATGCGATCGCTTTTTGGGTGTGCCGGATAGAGGCGATCGCAGGGCTGAGTTGAAGGGAATGGGCGATCGCGAAGCGGCTTCAAAGGAGCATCGCAATCTCTACATTTACTGATTCAAGCGCTCAACTCTGCGATAAACTATTTTCAACCTTCGATAAGTTCGCAAAGACCTGTCCGACAATCCGCTGGGCTTTGGTATCTAGTTGTTGCCAATCAACTTCCCCAGTTTCATCAATTAG
>JAYKHH010000480.1:0-2843 GCA_035285265.1 Leptolyngbyaceae cyanobacterium
CAGAGGATTGGGCTGGTTTTCGTTTGCAGGGAGGACGGTATGAGGAGATCACCCTTGATGCTCAGGGGCAATTGATTAGCCAAATTCTGGAGTTAGCGCTGGTGCGTTGGCAGGGAGTTTATAAAGGCATTGAAACCACCTGGTTACGGTGGGCGCAGTTGGATGGCACTGTGTTACGGATACCAGATGAGGAACTGGATCGGGAACGCTACCGCACCGAACAGGAACGCCAACGAGCGGAACAAGCAGAAACTCAAGTGGCACAAATTGTCCGAAACTTGCTGCAAAATGGCATGGAAATTGCCCAGGTGTCCCAGATGACGGGATTAACGGTGGCTCAAGTAGAGTCGTTGCAGCTACAGTGATTCAAACGTACCCGTAAACCCATCGAGACTGAGGCACGCTTCGACAAATTCCTCAGCGTCGCTCACACCGTCGAGTTGATATTCCATAATCCGCCGCTCATCGTCCTTCATTTTCTTGGAAGACAGGGCAGTAGCAGGATATTGGGCCGCGATCGCCTTGAAATCTGCACCATGATTGCGCCAACTTTCCGCAGAGCACTGAATCGTCACCCGCCACATACCTGAGATCCCTATTACGTTTGATTGATCAGCAGTCTGCAAACTATTTTGTCATGCTCCAGGCGCATCATAACTGGCTCTTAGACTTAACTTGCCTAGGTTCTCCTATCTCGCCACTACCAATTTTTTCAATCATCAGTTGCTTAAAGGTACGTCAGTTCGACGAAAGGGTGTTTTGGGAGTTTTCGCAAAGCGAAAACTCCCAAAACACCCGATTTTGTGTGCGCGCAGCGCACACAAAATCGGACTATCGAATTCACATTGAATTTAAATGGCTTAATCCTAAGGGGAAGTTACTGAAGCCCATCAGAGCAAAACCCAGCTAGAGAAGAGGGAGGGTACAATCCCCCCCAGCGTTGATCTTGAACTCTAGATAAAATTTGGGTTAAACAACTAAATTGACCCAAGTAAGAGTTGTCTGTACAGCGTTGACTAGTCGGCGATCGCTCGTCCAAAACTGAGCATCTAGTCGTTCTGCTAGAGCTAGGTAGTGAGCATCGTAGGCAGCAGGTAGATTTAATTGGTGAGCAAGCTGTAAAGCTCTGCAATGGAGTTCGCTATCGTTGTAGAGAGTAATACCTAGACTGAGGGCACTTTCTAAAGCTTCATCAGCTTCCTCTGCCAAAATCTGTCCAACGACAGCACTGCGATGAAAGGCGTTGCTCACCTCATAGAAGATCAGTGCAGGGGCTACTATGGTTATCCCTATATTCTGCCACTGACTCCATTTTTTCCGGTAAGGAGACTCAGCAGGCTGCGAGATCAGGCGGATCACAAAACTTGCATCAATACAAACTATGCTTGTCGTCACGAATAATATCTCTCAGAAAAGCCAGCTTGCATCAATTGCTCAATCCGTTCTTCTCGCATCTGATCCAGAATCTCCTCCGCCGGTAAGTCAAACAATTTTGCACCTTGACGAGCTTTGATCTTGGCTTGCCATGCATCAATTTGCTGGCTAACCTCATGCCAATGTTTCTGACGATCATGATGGATTTTCCGTTGAAACAAAATCTGTTCTTCGGAGGAAAGAGCAAGAACTGCTTGTACCAAAGCATCCACTAAAGCAGTGTTCATAAACTCGTCTGTATTAAGGATTTTATTGTGATGCCATTATTTTTGATCATACGCTTTCTAAATAACTCAAGTAATCGTAAATCTGAACGACATAGGTGATGGAGCGATTTCACCTCCATGATCTAGCCACTCAAACCCCTCCTCGCGATCTCAGTTGCCAGTGGCTCCAGACTAATTGGCAGGGTGGGTGTAAGAACACCAAACTTAGTCAGTTAAGCTGACGACAAACGGTTCTTCTAGCTGCTGCTGCGTACTGGCCATAACGCGACCTAAGTAGCGACGGAGGCGATTGCACTGCTCTACATTGGGACGATACATTTGATTGCCTTCCTTGTAGAACAGGGGTTCCGCCGTCAACAACTGATAGTCAGGATGTTGCCTAAACTCACTGCTGAGCAGGCCGAGATCACTGTCCGCAGGGACCAAGCCCACCGGAAGCTGACCTTCCAGCAGCGCTAAAATATTGAGCTGGCAAGCATAGGTATTGATGCCCCGCCGTTCTAGGGATTGCATAATGGCCCCAACGGATAATGGTTGCTCTGGGAACGTGCGTAACAGTTCCAAGAGCAAGAAATAGTCCCCGTACTGCTGACGGGGTAAGTCTAACACTTGGGGATAGAGGGGCAAGGTCGCTAGCCCGTAGGCCACTCGACTACAACCGGAGGCATTGGGAGTATTACTGGTGTAAGTATCTTGGACAATGGTGGCATTGGGCAGTTTTTGACGCAGCCAACGGGCGATCGCGCCCAACGTTGCCGTCCCGCCTGTACACACCACCTGATTAATCCCTTGAGCTGATACGCCTGTATAGGCCAGGAGGGTATTGAGTTCTCGGTTCAGGCGTTGAATAAACGGGATAAACACCTTGCCCTCCAACTCGCGTCGGCTGATTACCCATTGATGATCGCCTAGTTCCAAGGTGAAGCGATCCTGTTCTTGCAGAATCACTTTCAGATGCTTAGCGGCATCTAACAAACTTTGCCCTATCGCCGAACTCTCTAGACGCTGTTGCAGGCGATAGCGAGTGGGTAAATCGGGTTCACCAGGAATCGGTAAGTCAAGGGTTTCTAAGCCCAAAAGTTCTAGCTCCTGTCCACTGCCACCCTGGGATTGATGACCCTTCACCCCTGCCCAGTGGGGATAGAGAAGCTGACAGATAATGTCTTGATCAATGGCATTGCC
>JAYKHH010000481.1:0-6510 GCA_035285265.1 Leptolyngbyaceae cyanobacterium
TTGTTGCTTTACTGTCGTTAATAAAATCAATTCCCTGCCAGGTCAGGATCGGCTCTAAGCGATGGGCAACTCCAGTGAATGCCGCGATCGCCCCTGCAATTACCTCCTTATCAATCCCTGCCAGCCGTGCCGCTGCCACAGCCATTAGCAGATTTTGTTGGTTATGGCTTCCCGGCATTCGTAAAGCCTTGGCGAGGACAATCGGTTCTCCCTGGGCTACTACCCAGCCGTCTTGAATGTAAACCCCTAAATCTGGGTTGCCGATTAAGTCTGCCTTCCCCTTGACACTCGTCCAACAGGCATCGGGCCACTGGGATAACCCAATTCCCCGGAGGTAGGGGTCATCGCCATTGAAGATTTGCTGTTGAGACTGGCGCAGCAAATGGGCTTTGATTTCGTAGTAATACTCTAAAGTGCGATGCCGTGCTAAATGGTCAGCCGTGAAGGTCGTCCATACCCCAATACGAGGAGCCACGGAGGGCGAAGCTTCAATCTGATAGCTGCTTAACTCCGCGATCGCCCAGTCGATCGCCTTAGCCTTTCCTGGAATTGTTGATGGGGAATCCGAATTCTTGGGATGCAGGGCTGCCAAAGATTCTAAAGCCACCTCACAGGCAGCATAGCCAATGTTACCAAAGGCAGGAGCATGGAACCCCGCTGCTTGGAAAATGGCAGCAATTAGAGCTGTAGTCGTGGTCTTACCATTGGTACCGGTAATCCCCACCCAGGGGCAATGTTGGAGATAGCGCCAAGCCAATTCCATCTCCCCGATAGTGTCAATCCCTAACTCCCTAGCCCGATTTAAACCTGGAATATCCCAGGGCACACCAGGGCTAACCACAATTAATTCAGGGGTGGTTAGTTCTGGGTTGAAGCGATCGCCCAAGCTAACAGTAATCCCCATCGTTGCGAGTGTTTGCTGCTGTTCCTGTAAGGCGGGGGAGGTACCACTATCACTGACCGTGACCTGCCAACCTTCCCGCTTTAGCAACTGTGCTGCAGCAATTCCCGACTTTCCCAGACCAATGACGTATGCGTGACCCATAGCGTGAGTAATAGCTTCCCAGTGCAACCCTACATGGTAGTGCTTAACGGGGTCATGAGGGTATTTTTGTAAGCAGGTGTAAGGTTTTCACAGGAAATAGTGAGGGTCTGTCTGAATGTCGTGAAGTTGCTTAACTTAATGAGGATATTTGAATCGTTCCCTGGGGTGGGATGGATAGGGATTCGGGCGATCGCTCCGGATCAAAAATCCTCTCAGAACCTATTTGAAAAGGGTAGCGTGACGTAAAAATAGGCTCTTTCTCCCACCCTGGAAGCACCAAAAACGCTGATTCTATCGTGCCAATTGAGAGATTCTCGTCATTCACCTCACCAGAGAGGACTTTTCAAACAGGTTCTCAGTGTGGTGTATGTTTGTGGGTGTCCTTCGATTGCTGACCTACTAACTGTCATGATCAAGCTATTCTATGCTCCGGGCACCTGTGCTTTAGCAGTTCACATCGTCCTTGAATGGATTGGAGAACCCTACGAATTAACTAAGGTGCAACTGGGAAGTCCAGAGTTTCTCAAGATTAACCCCTTAGGACAAGTGCCAGCCATGATAGATGGCGATGGCGAAGTGATGAATCAGGCAGATGCGCTCTTAAAATACCTGGTTCACAAGTATCCAGATGCCAACTTAGGGGACAATGGAACGTTACAAAATGCCTATGAATTGGATCGCTGGCTAGCTTTCTTGACTGGAGATATGCATCCGGCCTTTTATCCCTTCTTTCGTCCGGGTCGCTATTGGGTAGAAGACGATAAAACAGCCCAGCAGTCAATTAAGGAAGCGTCTTATCAGTTGATTGATCGGGTCTTTACCCACTTAGATGCTCACCTAGAGGGCAAAACCTATCTGCTTGGAGATCAGCGCACCGTTGCTGACCCCTATGCGTTTGCCATGCTGCGTTGGGGTAACTACGTACCCAAACCCCTGGCTGACTATCCTCACCTCTATCGCTTCTACCAACACATGCTGGAGGACGAAAGCGTGAAGCGAGCCATGGAACAGCAAGGTATCAAATAGCAAAGCTCGACAAAGTAGTGATGCCCCTCCCTTCTAAGGCTACCGTGTCTACATCAGTCGGTTGTTGGGTATTGCCAGTCCTTTTGGCCCCCTAAATTCCCCAATGCTGGGGGACTTTGATCCGTGACTAGCCCTCCAGCATTGGGGGGTTGGGGGGTTGACAGGATTTGTGTATACACCGTAGCCCTTCTAAGGGGAGATTAAGGGGGGATCGACCTAGAAATCAAAGTAAATATAGGGGAGTCCACCCTTTGGAGCTAGCAGAGACACAGCAAATAAGCAGATAGGAACTAGTAGCACCTTTAGGGGCCAGTTGAGCTGTAGCTTCAACCCTCGACTTGCCACATAAATAGCGACCATACATCCAACGAGCATCCAAAGTAATAGGCCCAATTGCAACGGCTCTAGACCTAGGGAGTCAATATAAACCTTCTGAGCGAATTGAACATCTGCACTGTGCCCCCAGAGGTGCTGCACTACCCAGCCTGACTCTTTAAGGTTGGCAAGTCTAAAAAAGACCCAGGAAACAAACACCATCAACTGGGTTAGTAACCATGCCACCAGCACCCCCGGTGGACTTTGCCATAGGAACTTGAGCCAGGGAAACTGCCTCGACTGAACTTCCGTTAAACGATGGATGCCTAAGGCCACACCATGCAATCCTCCCCAGATCACAAAACCCCAGGCTGCTCCATGCCAAATTCCAGCCACGACCATCACTAGCAAAAGGTTTAAGCAGGTACGACCTAGGCTCCGACGAGAGCCACCCAAGGGAAAGTAAAGATAGTTCCGCAACCAAGCCCCTAGGGTGATGTGCCAGCGTCGCCAAAAGTCAGCAATACTCGTACTGAAGTAGGGAAAATCGAAGTTTTCTGGCAGGTTAAAGCCCAACAGCATCGCGCTGCCCCGCACAATATCCACATAGCCGCTAAAGTCTAAATAAATCTGTAGGCCGTAGGCCAAAATTGCCAACCACAGATCTATACTGCCCGCCCGCTGTAAGTTGGTGAAGCATAGCTCGACAAAAATCCCTAGGCGATCGGCGAGAATCCCTTTTTTGACAGCACCACAGGCAATCAGCCACAAGCCCTCTACAACTTGATCGGGGGTGGGCAGTTTAGGGCTTTTGAGTTGAGCAATAAACGGGTGGTAGCGAGTAATCGGGCCTGAAATCAGCTTTGGAAAAAATAACTTGTAAGCAGCAAACTCCAGAAATTCCTGGGTCGCAGGAGCACCTCGATAGACATCGATCAGATAAGCAATGCATTCAAAGCAGAAAAAACTCAAGGCCAAGGGAGCAATCAAGTTATTGTCTAGCCAATTCGCACTGCTTTTAGCAGCCATCCAATTGAAGCTAGCTCCCAAGGTATCCAGGAAAAATGGAATGTACTTGAAGCCCAGCAATAGAAAGACATTGAGGGCAATACCCAGGTACAGCAGTTTTAGTCGATGACGATTCCAATCCTGTTGAGAAAACTGCCAATCTTCATTACTCGACGCACGCCAATCCGGGGGTGCCCCCATTTCTAGCCCCAGCCGAAAGTTCATGAAGATAATTACAAATAGCAAGGGGACGTATTGCACTTGTAAGGAAGCATAGAAAACCAGACTGGCGATTAAAACAGTCCATAGTCGCAACCAGTATTCTTGAACCGACCAGTAGATCCCCAAGACAATGAATAAAAATAATCCATAGCTAACTGAGAGAAATGCCATAGTGCGCTATTAGCCTTTATCAGGCTCACTTTAACCGTCATTAATGATCTGAGCAATCAATATAATCTCATTCACAGATCCCACAACAGGGGGACATCCCTGGGGTAATCTAGAAAGAGTGCCTTTAATATGCTCCTTTCAAGTTATGGCTCCTAGCGCATCGGCAACTCTTTCCAGCCCTCCTCGGACAATTCGTATTGGTTCCCGCAAGAGCCAGTTGGCTTTGGTGCAAACCCACTGGGTGCAGGAACAGCTCCAGAAATGTTTTCCTGAGCGGACATTTGAAGTCCACACCATGAGCACCCAAGGTGACAAAATTCTAGATGTAGCCTTAGCCAAGATTGGGGACAAAGGGCTATTTACCAAGGAATTAGAATTGGGCATGGTGCAAAATGAGATTGATTTTGCCGTCCATTCCTTAAAAGATTTGCCGACTCGCTTACCCGAAGGATTAATCCTAGGGGCCGTGACAGAGCGGGAAGATCCTGCGGATGCCCTCGTGGTTCATGCGAACCATCAAGATAAGCAGATTGACACCTTGCCAGCAGGGGCGATTGTGGGCACCTCTTCTCTACGGCGGTTAGCACAACTCCGCCACCACTATCCCCACCTAGAATTCAAGGACATTCGCGGCAACCTGAATACTCGCCTCCAAAAGTTAGATGCGGGTGAGTATGATGCGATTATTCTGGCGGTGGCAGGGCTGCAACGCTTGGGAATGGGCGATCGCGTTCATCAAATCCTACCCCCAGAAGTCTCTCTCCATGCCGTCGGTCAGGGAGCGTTAGGGATTGAATGTCGGGCTGATGATGCGGAAGTGTTAGCGCTCCTCAAAGCTCTAGAGCATACTGCTACGGCTCAACGCTGCTATGCAGAACGCGCATTTCTCCGTGACCTGGAAGGGGGATGCCAAGTACCAATTGGAGTCAATACCGTTTTGGACGGGGACTCACTCACCCTCACAGGATTGGTCATTAGCTTGGATGGTCAACGGGTCGTCAAGGATACAATCACAGGGGCAGCCAGTGAAGCAGATGCCTTGGGGACTCAGCTAGCCCAGAAGCTCCGTACTCAGGGCGCACAGGAAATTCTGAATGAAATCTTTGCTGAGATTCAGCGCGGTTCATAAAGGAAAAATTTATATCCCCCCTGAAAGAACGATCTGATCCCTCCCCAACCCCCAATCCTGGAGGAGTCTAGCTCCTAAATTCCCCAGTGTTGGGGGATTTAGGGACTTTAGTAATTGATGATCGCCCCTGGGTTTTAGAGCCTGAGACAGGCGAGATTGCATTCGCCCTTGCTTTTACTCAACTGCAAGGCCCCCTATACCTGTGTCTTCTTAAGACAAACACCCTAAAATTCTTAAAATTCTTATCCTGAATCTGGTAAAACACTGGACAGGGCTGAGATTCAGTGATACAAGTGTTCTAGAGGCTATTCATTACTTGCCTTTATTCATCCTTGTATGCCGTTATGAAATCTCTTACTACAGCCCAGCAGCAACTGTTTGACTGGCTAGCTGATTACATCCGTCGCAATCAACATTCTCCATCGATTCGTCAAATGATGCAAGCGATGGACTTGAAGTCTCCAGCCCCAGTACAGAGCCGTTTAGACCATTTGCGAGCCAAGGGTTACATTAGCTGGACAGAAGGGAAAGCCCGTACCATTCGAGTATTGCATCCGTCTGCTCAAGGGGTTCCCATTTTGGGAGCGATCGCTGCTGGGGGGTTAGTCGAGCCATTTACTGACGAGGTAGAGCAGTTAGATCTGTCTAACCTATTGCTTCAGTCGAACTATTTTGCCCTGCGGGTAACGGGAGATAGCATGATTGAAGCCTTGATCACCGAAGGAGATGTGGTGATCATGCAGCCTGTTCCTGACCCTCAGTTCCTGAAAAATGGCACGATTGTAGCAGCCATGGTAGAAGGACACACCACACTCAAATATTTCCATCGCCAAGGGAGTCAGGTGAGTCTCAAGCCTGCGAACCCCAAGTATCCCCCCATTGAAATTGCTGCCCATCAAGTAGAAGTTCAGGGTTCTTTGGTAGGAGTGTGGCGCGGCTATCTCACAGCTTCGTGACTTGATGGCAAGATTTTGGGATAGAGAGTGTCAAGATCTAAAGTTGTAGGTAACGCAACCGCACCCTCAACGACTATGTCAGACACGACCTTCTCGATCGCTCAGCACTACCATGAGCGCACTAAATATGATCCTCATACCCTTGCCAGTAAAGCCCAGGGTCTCAACTGGGCAGAGCAACCCGTTCCTTTTAAGGAATATAAGCTAGGTGTCACCTATGATCTGAAGCCCTATCTCCAAGGAAGTGATAGGCAGCAAGCCGATCGCTGGTGGCATCGCTTATCGCAGTTGCTGTTCTTCAGCTATGGACTCACCGCCATGGTGCCGATGCCGACCATGACCGGAGATCCCCTCTATTTGAGGGCGGCTCCTTCCGCCGGAGGACTCTACCCAGCCGAGGTATACCTAATTTCGCGGGGTACTCCCCAGTTAAAGGCAGGACTGTACAACTATCAGGCGAAGACCCATTCCTTGCTGCATTTCTGGGAAGACCAGGTTTGGTCAGCCTTACAAGCAGCCTGCTTCTGGCATCCAGTTTTAGAAGCCACTCAAATAGCTCTCGTTACCACGGCAGTATTTTTTCGTTCTGCTTGGCGCTACCAAGATCGAGCTTACCGACGGATATTCCTGGATACAGG
>JAYKHH010000482.1:0-4933 GCA_035285265.1 Leptolyngbyaceae cyanobacterium
TGCATTCCAAAGGGTTTGGTAAGATAGTCATCTGCACCTGCTTTTAACCCTTCCACAATATCTGCTTCAGAGTTGCGAGCGGATAAAAGTAAAATCAAAGCTGGATGCCGTTGCTGAATCCAACGGCAAAACTCTAAGCCATTCCCCTCTGATACCTCAGAATCTAGGATCACCAGGTTAGGTTGGCGAGTCTGCAAGACTTCTCTAGCTTGATACAGTTCAGCCGACTGGTAGACCCAGTATCCTGCTTGCTGTAAGTGCCAGCCTAAGAGCGATCGCAGGTGAGGATTACCTTCAACTATTTGGACACAAACAGAACCCACAGAAGTTTACGTTCCTTCGAGCTAGTGAATCCAACGGTAGCAGAGCCAATGGCACGGGATTGTAACCCCTGTTACTCTGGAGCAGACTAAAGACTGTCACGACAGAGGCTCAGCCCGTAATTTCAACGATTTTTTATCCGATTGGTAAGAAGATGCATAACTTTAAGTTAGTTAAAGTTACAATAAGCTTAATACATTAAGGATCTAGCCAATCTTTATTAACAGCCTCTTCCAACCGTGGGGTTGGGTTACCTAGCCATACAACCATGCTTCAGGACACTCAAACCATCCGACACTACCAAAAGCTAACCGATGCCCTTGTGGAAATGTGGAACCGGGGCTACCGCTTTGATGACCTACGCTTGTATTTAGATGGATATTTGGCTGCTCTTAGGCACACAAACTCGATGGAAGCTTATCAAATTCATCGGCTTGAAGATGAGGTTAGTCGCTATCTTTACGATCCATCTAATTTTGAAAGTATCCGTTAGCCTAGTTCTGCTAGGAACAAGGAAAAAATTTTGCATAAAGAAAGGGACACCTGTTCAGGTGCCCCTTTTTTTGATGCCTAAGTAAAATATTTTGGAGAAACCGCCTAAGAAGCTAAAGCCACCTCTAGCATTTCTTGGAGTTCCCCTTTTTGATATAGCTCAATCAAAATGTCAGAACCGCCTACGAACTCACCATTCACATAAACCTGAGGAATGGTTGGCCAATTGGAATATTCTTTGATTCCTTGGCGAATCTCATAGTCTTCTAACACGTCAATGGTTTGGTAGGGAACTCCCATGGTGTTGAGAATCTGGACGACATTGTTAGAGAAACCACACTGGGGCATTAACTTGGAGCCTTTCATGAAGACTACAATTTTGTGCTCTTTGATCACGCTATCAAGTCGGTCTTTTAGTTCTGGAGTCATGACGCTTCTTTGTAGAACTTTATGGTTTGATACAAATCTAGTTTACTGGTTCTCCCCTGGTTTAATAGGGGCACTCGTTAACTTAGATAGATTGACTCGCGGTTGCCCACGTTTCAGGGGTATAGGTTTTTAAAGACAAGGCATGAATTGCCTCTGTCTTCATGGCTTGTTGGAGCGCCCCATAAACTACTTGGTGTTGCTGGACTCGCCCTTTGCCTTCAAAGACAGAAGACACAATCGTGACTTGGTAGTGATCTCCGCCGCCAGTCAGATCTTGAATCTGAACTTGAGCATCTGGTATCTCAGCTTTGAGCATGGCTACCACTTGATCCGGGCTAATCATTGCCACTCCTTAAATTGATGTACGACTTACTAGTGCTTGTTTCCTAGCTCTTTTCCCAATGTAGGCTACATTGAACGGAATTACTTGGGAGGTGTGCTGGGTTGAGCTGCGCCTGTCTTGGAGTAAGGGGCATCTACAAAACCTAGCTCAAAGAGTTGCTGATAGGATTTCTCGCCCAGTTCCCGTGTGGGTTGTTGCGACCTAATAATTTGCACTAAAAGCGGGACGGCCAATTCGGGTTGATTTTGGGCTCGGTGTACTAGCGCGAGTTGATAGGTTGCCTGATCTCGCATTTGAGCAGTTTCCAACGCTTTACGACGCTGGCTGTCAGCAATGCGATTGTCGATACCAGAAAAGCTAGCCGCAAGATCCTGATAGAAGTTAGAGATCTGGTTGAATACCTGGCGAGCATCCTGGAGTTTCTTGACGGCCAAGGTATAGTTTTGGGAAGAAACTGCGCTGCTGGCCTCAGTCATCAACCGTTGACCACCCGACAAACTCAGCACACTGCCATCTGCTGCTAAAGGTCGAATCGGATCAGGGGATGAGGGTACAACTGGTTGAGCTTGACTATAGACTGCAGGTGCGGAACTGGGGGCTTTAGATCCAGATAAGGTCTGAGCCTGGGCAGGCTGCCCTAGCATAGAAGTTGCCGCAAAGCAGAGAGAAACTAGAGCGATGGAGCGGGGGAAGCGAACAGTGCCAGGCAATGTCATGGAGTCACTTTACGAGATTGCAGAAATGAGGTACAGAAAACTTCGGGTACGATCTTATCATTGTCAGTCCTTTAAAGTTTTTTAAAGCCTTCAGAAAACTGACTTGTATTAGCTCTGACTACGTTGAAAAACGCCAGGTTCCCTGGTGAGCAGGTGTTAGGTGTCGGGTGTTAGGTGTCGGGTGTCAGGTGCAGAGGGTCTAGCTGTATCAGGTTTTGCCCTCCGACTCAAAGGTTTTTGAGGTGGGAGGTCTTGGGCGGGATTCTAGCTAACTCCTGAGCCTACAATAGATTAGCCATCCTCCGTAAAATCTCCATGCCTCGTTTTCTCCATTTGTCAGATGTTCATCTCGGATTGGATCGATACGATCGCCCAGAACGAACGAAAGACTTTTTTCTTGCCTTCAAGGATGCCCTGGAAAAGTACGCGATCGCCCCCCAGGTTGATTTTGTTTTGATTGCGGGGGACTTATTTGAGCAGCGTAATATCTTGCCAGGCACCTTAAACCAGGCCCAGATTTGCTTCGAGATGCTGAAGGAGGCGGGGATTCCCGTGTTGGCGATCGAGGGCAATCATGACAATCGTCCCTACGGCACTAAAACGAGTTGGTTACGGTATCTGGCAGATTGGGGCTATCTGATTTTGCTAGAACCAGACGTTGATCCACTTTCCGGGGAAACGGTCTATGAACCCTGGACTGAGGAACAGGGATTTGGGGCTTACATTGACTTGGCGTGTGGGGTGCGGGTGATGGGTTCTCAGTGGTATGGAGCTTCTGCACCTCAAGCCATCCAGAAGATAGCCGCGATCATTCCCCAATTGCCCCCTGGCCCCAAGCATACCGTGATGATGTTTCATCATGGATTGGAAGGGCAGATTGCCCGTTATACCGGGGCATTACGTTATCAAGACGTGTTACCGCTGAAGCAGGCAGGGGTGGACTATCTGGCTTTAGGGCATATCCACAAAAACTACACGGTAGAGGGCTGGATTTTTAATCCTGGTTCTGTAGAAGCCAATAGCATTGCCGAAAATCGTCAGCAAACTCCCCGTGGCGTTTATTTGGTAGAGATGGACGAAACCGGAATTCGAGCCGAGTTAAAGCAGGATTACTACCAACGCCCCATTGTGCGCTTAAGCTTGGAGGCCACTAAGCAGCAAACGCAAGCAGAACTGGTAGAACTAGCAATTGACCGTATCCAAGCGGCGGCGGCAGCCAAGGCCACTCAGGGCGCGATCGCAGAGCTGCGGATTTCTGGTCAGGTAGGCTTTAACCGCTTAGACCTGAATGTGCGCGAGTTACAAACCCAACTTCATGAAATCAGTCAGGCGTTGATTTTTATGCTGAAATTTGATGCGATCGCTGCTGAATACGACACACCGATCGCCGTCGAAGGGAATCAGCCACCCCCTCGCCTAGAAATTGAAACCCAAGTCTTTGCCGATCTCCTTGCAGGGAATGCCAACTATAGCCAACAGCCCACTCAACTAGCGAAGCGATTGATTGAGCTAAAGGAGCAGATCTTGGATAACCAGCCAGAAGCGGATTTGTATGAGTTAGCCCAAGATTTTCTCAGAGCATCATGAGTATCTGGCAAGCCGATTGTTATCGTCGTCCCCTACAAAATGAGTTTGGGAAATCTCTATGGGAGCTAGTCCTTTGCAACCCAGACCGCACCTTTGAGTGGAGTGTGCTGTGTCCCCAACCAGAGGTCAATAGCACTTGGCTGAGTTCCCAGATTCTAGAGGCCATCAATCTGGCTCACCATCGACCCGAACGCATTCAGGTCTTCCGACCCCAAGCCTTAAGCCTAATTCAAGCGGCCTGTCAAACCCTGGAAATTCCTGTAGAGCCAACCCGACGGACTCCCGCACTTAAGCAATGGTTGCAGGAGAAAGCACAGCAATACTCCAGCATGGTGGGCTATACGGGGCAACCTTACCAACCGATCTCCCTGGAGAAGCCTCCGCCAGTACCTTTACCAGAAAATCTTTGGGGTGAGCAGTGGCGTTTTGCAGCGTTACCCGCAGGGGATTTGGAAGCAGTGTTTCGCGATCGCCCTATCCCTGTTGTAGAGGTGCCCAACCTATTCTTGCCCATCTCTTTACCAGCCAACCTTCCGGTTCCTGGGGTAGTCATTGATGCAGGGCGGCGATCGCTGCGATTAGCCCGTTGGTTACAAGAGGCTCACCCGGTTTCCTTGCACTATATTCCTGGGGAACCCGATGGCCTGATTTTGGAGGCTGGGTTGGCAGATCGCTGGGTGGTTACGACCTTTACAGATCCGGATGTACAAGCTGCGGCTCAAATCTATGAACAACGGAAGCAACAAAGCCAGGGATTACACTTTCTCTTGGTGCAACCCGATGACTCTGGTATGACCTACAGCGGCTTTTGGCTCTTGCGTCCAGAGGATTGATCAAAAATAGACCGGGCGATTAGAAATCGCGGCTATACGTACCAAGTCTGCCTTCGCAGACTCAAGAATAGAAAAACTGAACCCGCGCAGGCGGGTTTTGTTTGTGTAGCTGCGGTTTCTAACCGCCCAGCTTGTCTACCTGTTGGCGTTCTGCTAACCGTTGTTCCAAAGTTGCTCGGATCGCTTCCAAACGTTTACGGTTGACCCCTAGA
>JAYKHH010000483.1:0-3995 GCA_035285265.1 Leptolyngbyaceae cyanobacterium
CCAAAATGGTATTAGCTGAGATCTGGCACCCGTTACTACAGAGCGTGGGGTTGATGATGAAATTGAAAGAATTGTCAGAATGATCTAAGGACAAAGATAAACGTAGATGAAGTTTAGAGTATCTTGCCCAAAAAGATGTAAGTCGCTCTAGTAGTCCTGGGCGTGACTCGACCCACGCTTCTTCAGAAGGGCATGGCTACCCACGGTCGGTTGATGGCAGCCGAAGTCTACTAGTTGGGCAAATTCGTATCTCAAATAGGAGAAGTCATGGAAGCATTAATTGAAGAAATTGTGCAAAAACTCTATTTTTTGCCTGAATCCAAAATTTTGGAAATTTTAGATTTCGTTGAATTTCTAGCTTGGCACAAAGAGCCTTTAGCTTCGCGGCAATTAGAGAATGAGCTTCTTCGAGAGGATGAAGAGTTTGAGGCGATCGCTGATCGTCTAGCTGACACATTCCAAATGTGCGTTGGAGCCACCATACCTGCTCTGTCAGATCACGCTGTGAGTCGAGCGGGAATTTATGAGGAGCATCCCTGATTGTGCTGATTTTGGTAGATACAAATGTCCTGTTACGGTTCGCAGATCGCTCTCATCCTCTCCATCCTTTGATTAGAACTGCTGTCCGAGAACTAAGCCAAGATGGACACAAGCTACAAGTCTCTTCTCAAAATTGCATTGAGTTTTGGAATGTGGCCACTTGTCCTATTGAGAGAAATGGATTTGGATTAGATCCTGCGGAAGCTGAACAACTTTTGCAGCTAATCGAACGACTTTTCCCAGTATTGCCTGACAGTTCTGAGATTTACAAAGAATGGCGTAGGCTGGTTGTTGTTTTTGGCGTTTCAGGAGTGCAGGTTCACGATGCTCGATTGGTTGCATCAATGAAGGTCAATGCCATATCGCACATTCTCACCTTGAATGTAGAGGACTTTAAGCGATATATCCCTGAAGGAATTACGGCTATTGCAGCAGGAACTGCCGCTGGGACAATCACCTAACAATGCGGGGGTGCGGACGGAATAAAGCTGTGGCAGATCGAGATTATCTGCCATCGAACAACTTTACTGTTAGGCTCCCAGGGCTAGAGAGAACAACGGATTTACCGCATATCGTAGCCAAATAAATTAGGGTCTACCTCCCCCAGTTGCAAATCTGCCAAACCATACTCTGCCCAGCGTCGCTGCACCATTGCCGCCACAGTGGGATCAGACTCCAAAGGTTCACCCCAGGAATGATCGGTTTCCGGTGGAATTTTGGTCGTCGCGTCAATGCCCATCCGTCCCCCTAAACCAATTTTCTCACTGGCAAAATCCAGGGTATCGAAGGGGGTTTCAGGGAGGATAAATACATCCCGCACCGGATCTACCTTGGAAGTAATCGCCCACACCACTTGGCGAGGGTCACGAATATTGATCGATTTATCCACCACGATCACGAACTTGGTGTAGGTAAACTGGGGTAAGGCACTCCAAAAGGCGAGGGCAGCACGACGAGCTTGCCCTGGATAGGCTTTGTCAATGGAAATAATCGCCGCTTTATAGCTCAGAGCTTCCATCGGCAAAAAGAAGTCTACGATTTCTGACACTTGCTGCCGCAGAATCGGGGTGTAGATGCGATTCAGGGCGATCGCCATCATGGCTTCTTCCTTAGGAGGGCGACCACTAAAGGTGGTCAGGTAGATGGGATCTTGACGATGGGTCATGCATTGGAAACGCACCAGGGGAGAATCTTCTACCCCGCCGTAATACCCCATGTGATCTCCAAAGGGGCCATCGGGTAGCACTTCTCCAGGAGTAATCGTACCTTCCAGGACAAATTCTGAGTCTGCAGGGACTTCTAAATCAACGGTTTTGCACTTGGCTAAGTTAACACCAGACCCCCCGTAAAGTCCGGCAAACAGCCATTCCGATAAATCCACTGGAATCGGTGTGGCCGCTGCCATGATGATCAGGGGATCTACTCCAAGGGCGATCGCAACTTCGAGTTTCTTACCCCGTTCTGCGGCTTTGCGAAGATGGCGTGCCCCACCCCGTACCGATAGCCAATGAACGGTCATGGTATTGCGGGATTGCAGTTGCAAGCGATAGACCCCCACATTGGGAGTTCCGGTTTCACAATCTTTGGTGATTACCAGACCCAAGGTGATGATCTTGCCCGCATCCCCGGCATAGGGACGAATCATCGGAATTTGATTCAGGTCTAGATCCTCGCCCTGAATGACGACTTGATGACAGGGCGGGAACAGATCTCGCCCTGGTTTTGCCTTGAGAACATCAAACAACACCTTGCCAAATTCCACAGCCTGGGAAATCTTTTTAGGAGGTTTGGGCTGTTGCAACAGGCTCAACTTTTTGCCTAAGGTTTCTAACTCCTGGGGTTGCTCCATGTTCATCGCCCAGCAGATTCGCTCAACGGTACCCATGAGGTTCACAGCCACGGGATAGGGGGAGCCTTTGACTCGCTCAAATAGCAGTCCTGGCCCGCCCCGTTGCAACATCTGATTAGAAATTTCAGCAATTTCCAGGTCTGGATCAACGAGGGCGCGAATGCGCCGCAATTGTCCCCGTTGCTCTAGCTGTTTGAGGAATCCTCGCAGGTCTCTCGCCATAATGAAGGAATGTAAAGGGCCACTGCTTCAATTATCGGGACTAATTGGGTCAGTGAGCATAATCTAGGGGTTTATTTTGCTAACGGGCGATCGCATAACGCCTTCACCACTTGATCTAAACCCACGGCACGGGAGGCTTTGAAGAGTAAGCGATCGCCCGGTTGCACCATTTCCTGCAAGCGGTCTACTAAAGCTGCGTGGGTTGCAAATTGCTCCGAGGCCAGGGGGGCTGCTCCCGTTGCCATCGCCACAGCTTCCGTTTCGTCTGCCAAGATTAGCAGGTGATCCAAGTGTAATTGTTGGGCCACTGCACCCACCTGATGATGGAACTCTGGGGAGCGATCGCCCAATTCCTTCATAGTTCCTAGCACAGCAATGCGACGTTTCCCGGTGGTTTCCGCAAGTAAATGTAGGGCTGCGGTCATGGATTCCAGCCCCGCATTATAGGTTTCGTCCAAAATCACAATATCGTTGGGCAACTCGTAGCGCTGTGCCCGTCCTCCGGGTAAATTCACCGTCAATCCGGTGGTTAAGGGTGACCAACTTAAGTTTAAAACCTTGGCAACGGCTAAGGCAGCCAGATAATTCAAGGCATGGTGACGACCTGCTAGGGGTAACGGTAACTTAACTCCCTCAACGAGGAGCGTTTCAGAATCAAGCAATTCTCCATGCAAGTCACCGCCCTCCAAGCCATAGGTAAGAGTTCGACCCTGCCAAACTCGCGTTGCGGTTTCCAGTAATAGGGGATTATCGTGATTGAGAATTGCGATGCCCGTGCTGGGCATTTCTGCCAATAGCTCACACTTGGCTTGGGCGATCGCCGCTTCGGAACCGAGGCGACCAATATGGGCCGTGCCCACATTCGTAATGACCGCAATATCAGGACGGGCAATCTGGCTTAAAAGGGCAATTTCCCCAGATGCTCGCATTCCCATTTCAATCACTGCGTATTGATGGCTTGGCTCTAGTTCGAGCAGGGTTTTGGGGACGCCAATTTCATTGTTGTAGTTGGCCTGGGTTTTG
This sequence comes from Leptolyngbyaceae cyanobacterium, assembly GCA_035285265.1. Taxonomy (GTDB): domain Bacteria; phylum Cyanobacteriota; class Cyanobacteriia; order JARCMD01; family JARCMD01; genus JAYKHH01. The sequence continues at coordinate 3,635 of JAYKHH010000483.1, forward strand.
AGGACAGAACCAAAGCAGCCTAAAACCGCACTAATTAATTCCTTCGTCGTCGTCTTACCCACAGACCCCGTAACCGCCACGACGGGAATTGCAAATTGATTGCGCCACCAATGAGAAATTTTTTGATAAGCCTCTAAAGTATCTGGAATTTGCAACAGAGGATGCGAAGTACTATCAAGGGAAGAAACCGAGTCTACAATGGCTGCGATCGCCCCCTGCTTGAAAGCGATAGGAACAAACTCATGACCATCAAACTTCTCACCTCGGAGGGCTAGAAAGACATGACCTGGTTGCAGGCTGCGAGTATCCGTCGTAATGCCTGTCGCCCACTGCACCTGTGTTGTATCGGGAAGATTAAAGG
>JAYKHH010000484.1:0-2840 GCA_035285265.1 Leptolyngbyaceae cyanobacterium
GATCTGATCCTGATGGATATTATGCTCAGGGGCAAAATGGACGGGATTGAAGCGGCCCATCACATCTATACAACCCATCAGATTCCCATTGTTTACCTGACTGCGAACGCCGATGAAGACAGCCTACAACGGGCAAAAAGCACTCACCCCTTTGGCTACATTCTCAAGCCCTTTAAATCCACTGAGCTACAAGTCACCATTGAAATTTCCCTCGCTCGCCATCAAACTGAGCTAGAAGTCCGAAAAGCACTGGCGATCGCGGAAACCCTTCGCCAAGAAGCCCAGGAACTCAGCCATCTCAAGTCTGATTTCACATCCATGGTGTCCCATGAGCTGCGTAATTCTTTAGCTGTGATCAAAAGCTCAGCAGCCATGCTACGAACCTATGACGCTCGCTTGACTGAAGAAAAGAAACAGCAGCATATCCAACGGATTCAGTCTGCTGCCGAAAGCATGAACCAGCTCTTGGAAGATATTTTAACGCTGGGTCGAGCAGAGGCAAATCAACTTGAGTGTACGCCTACCTCTATAGATGTGCTCAGTTTTTGCCAGGAACTGTTAGAAACTCTGCAGTGGAGTGTGAATGGGGAGCAATATACCCTGAAGCTCACGAGTCAAGGTAACAATGATCCCATTGCTGATTTGGATGAACGGTTACTATGGCATGTCCTCAATAATCTTCTCCATAATGCCATTAAGTATTCGCCCCAAGGTGGCACCATTACTTTAACCCTAGACTGTCGGGAAAAAGAGATTTGTTTTCAGGTTCAAGATCAGGGAATTGGCATTCCTCTGAGTGACCAGAAAAACCTATTTGAGCCCTTTCAACGGGCTAGCAATGTGGGGCAAATTCTAGGGACAGGCTTGGGATTAGCGATCGTGAAGCGATCTGTAGAACTGCACAAAGGAAAAATTGAAGTTCAGAGTGAGGTAGGACAGGGGACTACTTTTTTGGTAACTTTGCCCAGGAAGCAGGAGTAGGTGTTAGGTGTCCGGTGTCGGGTGTCAGAATGATGGAGTATATGCTTGCAACCCAGGGGAGAAATCGTGATGACTAACCACACTGTTCAACTAGCAAGCCTTTACGAGGCTGACTTTTGCGCTTGGCTTCAGCAGCAGTCCCAGATGCTTAAGGAGGGGCGGTTGGCAGACCTGGACTTAGAGAACTTACTTGAGGAACTGGAAGCCTTGGTACGGAGTGAAAAAAGAGCCTTTGAAAGTAACCTGCGCGTTCTACTGCAACACCTCCTCAAGTGGCACTATCAACTCGATCGGCGCTCCAACAGTTGGAGGGCGACTATCCGCGAGCATCAGTTGCGACTCCGGAAGCAACTAGAGGATAGCCCCAGTCTGAAACCCTATTTTTATAAGGTTTTTGCGGAGACGTATCAGGATGCTAGAGAACTGGCGGCATTGGAAACTGGGTTGCCGATGGATGCATTCCCTATAGAGGCTCCTTACAGGGTCGATCAAGTTTTGAACGAGTCATGGGTTGAAGGGGATAGAGAGGCTACCCTAGAGTGATTCTATATCTAGCTTTTGAGTGATCAAATGTTGCTACCGCGCGATCGCCCCCCCTATGAAGCCTTTAAGCAAACCCTAGCGCACCTCAAAGCAGAGGCTTCCCAATCCTCCGTCGATCAGTCGGCCTTGAAAACTGGATTAGCCCAGTTACAACAATTGTTTCAGAACCAAATCCTGAGTTCAGAGGCAAATTCCTCCGATCAACCTGACGATCAGCGCGTGCAGTCTTACCAGGTTGAAATTAACAAGCAACTCCGATTACTCAGCACGGATCTGACCTTTCTACAGGCGGCACGGAAAACGGCAACCGCCCAACAGCGTCAGGATCAAATTCGCGATCGCCTAACCCTGCTAATGACCTATTGTGACGCCCTCCTAGAAACCTAAATCACTATAAATTCTTGGGAGTCAAGCGCAATTGTGTATTCTAGACACGGGAAGGCTTACAAGCCATTAATTCAGAGTTGAGTCAGTTGGCAAGGGGGATTTCTGCGTGCAATGTCCGAAAGATAAAAAAGTTGAATTGATTGATAGCATCTTGGCTGACAGCTTAGCGGTCAAAAGCTGCCCTGACTGCAAAGGCACTTGGATTCCCGCAGCAGAATATGAATCTTGGCAAGCTAGCCAATCTCAGGAGCAAGCCGACATTGTGCCGAAAACCCTGGATGTAGACTTTGTTCAATCGCCCTTAGATGCCAAAGCAGCCCTTTGTCCAGAGTGCCGCCGCTATCTATCCCGTGCCAAGGTGGGCCTGAAAACCCCGTTTTATGTAGAACGCTGTTTAGATTGCCGAGGCATTTGGTGTGATCACGGGGAGTGGGAAGTCCTAGAAAAGTTAGGGCTGCACACCTCCATCCAACAGCTATTTACCAGCGAGTGGCAAACACGGGTAAAGGAGCGAGAATCTTTATATTTAGAGCGTCAAGCGACGGTAGATAAGCTAGGACAAGAACTCGCTGATCGCATCTTCGAGTTAGCGGATTTGCTCAAGGATCACCCCAACGGCGACTTCGGCGTTGCCTATTTAATGCGCCGTTTTGATAAACCGCAGTCTTTGAGTTAGGTGTCAGGTGACAATTGATAATTGTCAATTGCCAATTATCCGGCTGGCCCTGAGCTTGTCGAAGGGTGTCAGGCTGGCCCTGAGCGTAGTCGAAGGGTGTCAGGGAATGACACTACCAAATACCAGGCTGTAGGGGCGTAGCATCCGGCAGCAAAACTTGACCCCCTCGCCAAAATCATGGCCCGGATGCTACGCCCTGCTCGGATGCTGTACCTTATTTAGGTGCGATCGCGACCGATCTCAACAGCAGTAG
>JAYKHH010000485.1:0-10966 GCA_035285265.1 Leptolyngbyaceae cyanobacterium
AGGTTTTGGTAGGTAATCCACCTGACTCCCTGCAAGATCGTATGCTGGCGGGGTGGCATTAATACTGCTGTCATCAGAGTCCTCCAGGGATAATTACTTAGGTTTCAACTCTATTCAAACAACCCCTCATAGATTATCTTTAACTCTAAACTCAAACCCACTGAAGGCAGCACCAACACCTGATCGAACCCCTTCACATCTACCAGTAACCATTGCCCTGTTTCCATATCACTTCATTGTGATTCGTCGTACCCACCCGATCGCTCAGGGAACTCGATACTCAACGGGTGGCTTGATCGTTACGTCTAAGATGGGTTGATGGGTGAGGCAGCGCCAATGGCAGGTGAATAAATTGGGGACTTGCACACCGAGACTAGCGATCGCAGGAGCTGCAGGAAAAGGCCAGATGAGACTCTGCTTCCAAGGTGAGAACGCTCTAACATGAGTTTTAGCTGAAGAATTCCACCTGCACAATGAACTTCGACTAGAGTGAACTAAGAACATTGCCCAGTGCTGGGCACACTGCTTTTTAGGTCTATATCTTACACTAAACGGTAATCAGTAATGAGGGGTGGGCAATCTGAAGAGCCATTACAATCTGATCTGGTAAACGCTGTGCCAAATTTGGTGGTCGATGCGATCGCATCTCCTCCGATCTCTGATTGCAGTCAACTGGAACCTCATTTTACGACTCAATCCAGTCCCCCTAAATGGGAAACAGACAGGCATATGCAGGACAGACACGTTCAACTTTTGGAAGCCACAGCAAGAGCGGCAAACGTCTTGTTGACCTTAGAGAATCTGTCCGAGGCAATTTATACTGCCCTGAATATCATTGGAGAAGGGGCGGGATGTGATCTGATTGCCGTGATCGAGAATAGGTTTGAGTCCACTTCTCCGTTGCCTGCTTACTGTAATTTCATCTACGAGTGGGCAACCCCCGGACTAACACTGCCAACCGCTCGCTTGAGTTCAAAGTCCCTCCCCTCTGACTTCATCGGCTTAGAATTTTTGAAGAAATACTTTCTAGAGGGGAGCGGCTTTGGCGGCCCCTTGGAGGATTGGAATGAACCCCTACGCAGTTGGTTAGCCTCTGTTCAAGTCCAGTCTGCCTATACGGTGCCGATTCGGGTCAATGGTCAATGGTGGGGCGTCTTGTGTTTTGATTATTGCCGCGCCCCGATTCAGATCGACTCGGCTGAACTTGCCGTTTTGAGAACGATCGCCAATTGTATTGGCAGTGCCATTGAGCGCGATCGCCTGCAACAGGAACGTCAGCAGGTTGCCCAACAAAGAACTGCCGATCTGGAAGCCTACAATCAAGTCTTACAAGGGCGCGATCGCCTGTTTGAAGCAACTGCTAAAGTCGCAAATGTTTTGTTAACGGTAGAAAACTTCGAGGAAGCGATTAATACTGCGTTGGGAATGTTTTTGGAAGCGGCTGGGTGCGATCGCATTAGTGTTTTAGAAAATATCCTTGAATCCTCGTCTCCCTTACCTGTTTGCTACAAATTTATCTATGAATGGGCAACCCCCGGCTTTAGCATCCGACCGACCGAATCAGAATTAGAATGCATTTCGACTGAAGCAATCGGCAAGAACTTTTTGGAGATTTCGGCTAAAGGAATCGGTAAGGACTTTCTGGAACAATATTTCCTGCGGGGAGAGGGCTTTGGCGGACTCCTAGAGGAATGGGACGAACCCCTACGCAGTTCGTTAGCTGCGGCTCACGTCAAATCCTCCTATTATGTCCCAATTCGGGTCAATGGTCGGTGGTGGGGACTGTTGGGGTTTGATTACTGTCGAGCAGCAATTCAGATTAGTCCTGCTGAGATTGCCGTATTGAGAACAATTGCCGATTGTATTGGCAGTGCCATTCAGCGCGATCGCACGTACCAGGAACGCAAACACATTATATTACAGAGAGCTGAAGCTCTGGAAGCCTACAATCAAGTCTTACAAGGGCGCGATCGCCTGTTTGAAGCCACCGCAAAAGCAGCCAATGTGCTACTGACGCTAGACAACTTTGATGCAGCGGTGAATACTGCTCTGCAATTTATTGGAGAAGGCACTGGCTGTGATTGCGTGGTGGTTCTGGAGAACATGTTCCAGTCCGCGTCCCCCTTACCCAGTTCCTGTGAGTTCATTTACGAATGGGCAGCCCCTGGTTGGTTGCCGATCAGCGTTAGTTTTGGCTCAACCTCTCTCCCATCTGAATTGCTGGGATTAGACTTCATGAGACAGTATTTTTTAGATGGGGATGGCTTTGGTGGACTCACGGAAGTCTGGAACGAACCTCTCCGCAGCGCGTTAGTCTCTGTTCAAGTCCAGTCCACTTACGCGGTTCCGATTCGGGTGAATGGGCAGTGGTGGGGAGTGTTGAGTTTGGATTATTGTCGGGCACCGATACAGGTGAGTACCGCCGAAATTTCAGTATTGATGGCGATCGCCGATTGTATTGGCAGTGCCATTCAGCGCGATCGCACTCAGAAAACCATGTTGCAGGCCGAGCAAACTAGGGTTGCCGAGTTAGTCAAAGCGAATACAACCCTGAAGCAGTCTCTCGATACCTTTGCCGCTGATTCAGATCTCGATCGCTTTATCGGCAATACCCTGACAGCCATCGCTCAACAATTTGATGCGCCGCTGATCGAATACTGGGTTCATTCCCAAGCAGGCAGTGAAGCATCTATCCATCTTGCCTATTGGCAGGGACAGATTCTCAGTGCCGCCAATGGCTCCATCGTAAAGGCCAACCCATTGGGCATGATTTCATTTCTCGACATTCCCCTGAGTGTGGGAGACACCAATATTGGTGCGCTGTCAATTTATACATCGGTTCATCGCACCTTTTCTCGACAAACGATTGAGCTTGCCCATGCTTTGGCACAACAACTTACCCTCGCCGTGGAATTGACTCGGTTGGCCGAAGAGGCTCAGCAATCGGCGTTGCTGCAAGAACGCACGCGGATGGCGCGGGAAATTCACGACACCTTAGCCCAAACCTTTGGCGGCATCTTGATGCAGTTACAGGCATTTACCTACTTTGCCCAAACTCAACCTGACCAAGCCCAGACCCATTTGTTAACGGCTCAAGCTTTGGCACAGGAGGGCTTAACCGAAGCACGGCGATCGGTTTGGACGCTGTATCTCGAAACAACTGAGTACGAAAATCTTGACCAAGCGATCGCCAAATTCATTGAACAGACCCAACCGAGGCAAGCAACTCCGATTCACCTGGAGATCGAGGGCACGCCTTACACGCTTCATCCAGATTTAGGACTCAATTTACTCCGCATTGCCCAGGAAGCAATTACCAACGCCCTCCGCCATGCCAATGCCACCACCATCCAGGTACATCTCAGCTACAGCGCTCAAATCCTGCAATTGACCATTCGCGATAACGGTTGCGGCTTTGAGCCTCAATCATCTATCCATGGCTTTGGTTTATTGGGAATGCAACAACGTGCCTCCCGCATGGGTGCAATCTGGAACTTGAGCAGCCGCACTGGACAGGGAACCACCCTCATGATTACCCTCAACAACGGCCAAAACACGTTGATTTCTAAGGCTTAACTCATTTTTAGCTTCAAGAAGATTGGTAAGCTAGGACATCAGCCAACTCAAAAGTGTTGTCATGCTAGAACCCATGATGCTGATCCAATCCCAGAAAACCATTCGTCTCCTGGTTGCTGACGATCACCCCATTGTGCGGCAAGGGTTAGTGGCAATTTTGAATGCACAACCGGATATGCATGTGGTTGCTGAAGCCAACAATGGAAAAGATGGGATTGAGCAGTTTCGGCGACATCAGCCGGATGTGGCTATTCTGGATTTGCAGATGCCGGAAGTGGGCGGGGTCGAGGCGATCGCTACCATTCGAGCAGAATTCCCGAATGCAGCAATTATCATGTTCTCGATCTACGAAACTGATGAAGACATTTATCAGGGGCTCCGCGCGGGAGCTAAAGCCTATTTGCTGAAAGATACACCCTGTCCAGAAATTCTAGAAGTGATTCGAGCCGTCAGCGAGGGTCAGCGGTATGTGCCAGCGGACATTGGCACGAAGTTAGCGGCTCGCATGGAGCGACCGAATTTGAGCGATCGCGAATTTGAAGTCTTGTCACTGATGGCAAAAGGGAAAAACAATAAAGCGATCGCCAGCGACCTCAACATTACTGAAAACACGGTCAAGTTCCATGTTACCAATGTGATGATTAAACTGGGCGCAAGCGATCGTACCCATGCCGTAGTTAACGGCCTGCGGCAAGGCATTATCAAATTGTGATAGCTGAAGAATCCGATAATTTAGAATCCGATAATTTGACCGACATCAGGACATATTTTTCCCGCACCTCAAAGTTTGCCTGGGCATACAATCTTTGTGCCTTGAAATGCGATCGCTCAACTTCGAGATGAAGTGCTTGCAGCCCTTGAGCCTTCGCTAAAAGTTTAATTTGATTGAGAGCTTGCCTACCTAACCCTTTTCCTCGATAGTCAGAGCGAATATAAAATTCATCAATAAACGCATCCTTACCGGAAAACTCAATACTATAGCCCGTGCATAGGGCAATGTAACCCACAATTTGGCTGTTACAACAAATTAGCCAAATGCCACCCAGTTCAACATTTTCTATCAATATTTTCAGAGCAGTTGCCCTCTGTTGTTCTGAAAGACTCACACCTTCGAGCTGATGGAACTCCTGCACAAGCTGCAAAAGGATTTCCCAATCTGCCATCGAAGCGGATTGAAGTTCTGCTATCACTTGGATGAACCATGTCTATGCGATAGGGCACACAAACGACAACTTTGATGGACTTCTAATTGAATTGAGTGATGAGAAGTCCGCAGCTCATTGCCCATGAGCAACATGCCGACCAGTAAAATGACAATACCAGCTAAGAAAATCAGGATAACCAGTTGATTTAACCATGACCTGTTGTTCGCGATCGCCAAAGCAATGAACAACATATCCAAGACGAAAAATACAATTGCCAGATAAATGAGCACCAAAACATCATGCACCTGATGATGGTGTTTGAGGATATCCGGAAGTAGATGATTTAGATGATGTAGGCGATCGCCTTTGGTCTGGAACTCCATGACATCTAATTCCAACAAGCCAAGACGCTCTTGATAAACCGAACAGGAGCGATCACTCAACCAGCTATAGCGAACCATTAAACCATTCAGCATAATCCCGCAGGCTGTAATCATTACCACAGGCGCAATGATGAGATTAATGGTTTTAACCAGGGTATCGTGTTCCATCAGGTTGCCTGCATCTTTGAACGACCGTAAGCAAGGGCGCGACTACCAAGACTGATAAACAATCCGGTATTGAATGACTTTTCTGCTGGTATCGTTTGAGTCATATTCTTGTAATCCAAATTGATGAACAGCTTGATTCGCACTATCGCATTTTTGGTTTGGATCATACCTACCTATTAGAGTAGGCAAATGGCTAAACCGTTGCAGGGGCAGAAAATCATCGGCTGGTGTAGTAACCATCAACCGCCTTCTCTATAGAGTTATGAGTATCTCGGTAGGTGATAGTCAGTCATCCCACCCATGGAGATGCTTATGATGCTGGAAGAACGGTGGATCAATCGACTGCCTTTCCTGATTGGTAGTTTTGTGCCCCTGCATTCCCGAACCATGCTGAGGTGATTAACCGAGGCGTTGAGGCTAGCCCCTACCAAGAAGCACACCCTGCTCCGTTTCTTCAAATTTTGCGTGCGCTGCGCGCACGCAAAATCGGGCTTTTAGGAAGCTTTCGCTCCGTGAAAGCTTCCTAAAAGCCCTTTCATCGAACTGACATTAATCCAGCAATTGAAAAACAATTCGCCGCCATGTGAGGGTATTGGGGTTCGCCATTGCTAAACCTCAACTTGAATTTACGATGTTGTGAGCCTTTCCCAATGACTTTACCGATTGAACCGAATCGCCTGATTCTGCCAGTGAGCGATCGCGATCATTGTCAAGGTAACCCCACTGCAAAGATTACATTAGTGGAGTATGGTGACTATCAATGCCCTAGCTGTCAAGCGGCCCATGCCATCGTGCTGTTGATCCAGCAGCAGTTAGGCGAACAGATGCGGTTTGTATTTCGGCATTTTCCGCAATCCGATCTCCACCCAGAAGCCTACCATGCAGCGGAAGCGGCGGAAGCAGCAGCCTCGCAAAATAAGTTTTGGGAAATGCACGCTCACTTATTAGGGCATCACACGAAACTGGCTGATAGCAATCTGGTTGAATATGCGATCGCCCTGTTTCTCGATGTCAATCAGTTTCTCGCCGAAATGGCAAGCGACTGCCATATGGCAAGAGTCCAGGCAGATATTGACAGTGGGATTCAAAGCGGGGTCGTCAAAACACCCACTTTTTTTATTAACGGACTGAAATTTAACGACCATCAACAATTGGAAACATTACTGCAAGCGGTCATAAAAGCCAATCATGAATAATAAGTCATACGAGTCATTGATCTGATTCCAATTGAGGTAACTGATGATGCGTGGTCAGTCCAATTCATCTCTGAGTTCCGCAGGATGGTTGCCCTTTGCCCAGTATCCACTGGAGTTAGAATGCTTAACCACACTCAGTTATCAATCGGGTGAGTTGAGAGCCTACCTGAAGGAGATTGTTCTGAGTGTGAGTCGATTTATGCAATCGGATTGGACCATCATCACCCTTTGCAGGGAGGAGAACGGTCAAATTCTTGCCAGCAGCCTTGAGCTGAAGCAGGAAGAGTTGAGCTTCTCGGTTCATGAAACCTTAGCAGAAGCAGTGGTTCAGTCTGGGCAATTGCTGGCGATCGAAGATAACCGCCAAAGTTCACAGTATGACAATTTAGCCCAAGAGTTTCTGGCTTATCTGGGGATTCCTTTAAGAACCCCCAATCGAGTCGTGATTGGCACAATTTGTTCCTTCTTTCGATCCGCCCGCCCATTCAGTGAGTCTGAAGTCAAGGTTATAGAATTGTTTGCCGAAAGAGCAGCAACAGCGATCGAGAACTTCTATCTCTATCAACAGCAATTGCGATTCAACGAACGACTGTCTCAGCAAGTATCAGCTTGCTCCACGGATTTAAAGCAATCCCAAGAAAAATTGATTGAACACGAACGACTCGCGGCGGTGGGTGAATTTACTGCAATGATTGTCCATGAGGTGCGAAACCCGCTCACAACCATCGAGATGGGACTGAGATACGCTCAAAAAGTACTGCATTCCGATGCCGCTCAACAGCGTCTAGCCCTGGCTTTAGATGAATCTCAGCGACTCAAGCACCTCTTAGCTGAGATTTTGAGCTATGCAAAACCTCAAGTCTTGCAATGTTCAAAGCTCAACATCGATCAATTCTTTGATGATCTGTTGATCCAGATTCAAGACTTGCCCGAAGCGACTGAACGCCATATTGCTTATGTGAATGATGCTCCGGATGTAGCGGTGATGGCAGATGTCAATAAGTTGAAGCAAGTGTTCTTAAATTTGTTCCGTAATGCGTTTGAAGCGATCGCCCCTCAAGAACGGGTCACTTGTTCAGTCGATCATGGCATCCGGGCCAATTGGGTCGGCATCCACATCCATAACGGTGGAACTCCGATTCCACCCGAATTATTGCCGCAACTTACGACCCCATTCTGTTCAACAAAGCCCTCTGGTACAGGGTTAGGATTGGCAATCTCCAAGCAAATTATCACAGCCCATGGGGGAGAATTAGAGATCACCTCTTCTAGCACAGAGACTACAGTCAGTGTTTACTTACCCATCATGCCCTGTGACTGTATTATCCAGTAAATTATCTCAAACGGCTGTATGCTCATTGATTGGTGCGTGATGCCAACGCTCATGCAGCCTACCAACTAGTTTTTGAAGCATTCTTAAGGAAAAAAGATACTAATGGCAACTTGGCTTTGCGTTAAGCAGTGTGGGGCTTGTTGTCACCTCGACCCTGCTGAACGACCGGACTTGGATCAATACTTGTCTCCAGACGAGTTAAAGCTCTACCTCAGCATGGTGGGGGAAGGGGGATGGTGTATCAACTTAGATCAAGAAACCCGCGAATGTCGGATTTATGCAGACCGTCCTCGCTTCTGCCGCGTTCAAGCAGATGTCTTTGAAGACTTGTATGGAATTGAGCCTGAAGAGTTGAATGATTTTGCCATTGACTGTTGCCGTCAACAAATCGAGGGCGTTTATGGCGATGACTCTGAAGAAATGCATCGTTTTAACCAAGCGGTAGAATCTCCTTAAACGCGCTAGCGAGACTTTGCTGGAAACAGCCGATAACCATCGCTGTCCGTTAGCTTGAAAAAATTAATGTATAGAAGTATTCAAATTTGAGTAGTTATGGATACTCTAGGGATATCTAACGCTCTTAGGGTTTCTAGGGTGATTTTTATGGCTAAGTTTCTATCTTTGGCTTTGGTGACAACGGTTTTATGTTTCGGAACCGCAGAATATACTAATCCTGTGATGGCAGGAACCTGTGCATCGAACTGTGGCCCCTCTCCGGTTAAATTTGTCCCTGGGACACGGGTTACCATCGCCGTTGTGAACCAGACCGCTGGCTTGGTCATGCTCCAAAAAGTTCAAGACAGTGATCCGATCCCTTTACATCCCGGACAGGAACTACAATTTGGTCGATGGGGTGGTACTAAACCGAATCTTTCTATGCTGTTTTGGGATCAGAATAATTTGCCATTGCGGGCAAACATCACGCAACCCAATGCCAAAACCTTGCGGGTTGAACTGCGGCCTAATTATGTTCCTCCAGGGGATCGGGCTGTCTACATGTTTAGTGATGGACGGGTAACGGTTTATTAATTACTAATGGTGAATTTTTCTTCTCCTCAACGACTTCCGAATCAACGCTGGCATATAGCCGTTCCCCACCCTGAAAGGGCGGTTGCGATCGCCCAAACGACGCATCTCTCTCCCTTAATTGCTCAAGTTTTGATCAATCGCGGGTTAGATTCGCCGGAACAGGTGCAAGCTTATTTAGAGCCAGAATCCCAGGTTCTGCCCATTCCCCTAGAGGAATTTGATGACTTGGCCGTGAGTCTAGAACTGCTCCAAACTGCGATCGCCCAGCAGCAAAAGATTGCCATCTGTGGGGATTATGACGCGGATGGGATGACCAGTACGGCTCTCTTGCTTCGTGCTCTGCGGTTGTTAGGTGCTCAGGTTGATTATGCAATCCCTAGCCGAATGAAGGATGGCTATGGTTTGAATCAACGGATTGTAGAGGAGTTTCATGGAGAGGGCGTTGAGCTAATCTTAACGGTGGATAACGGGATTGCGGCTTTTCAGCCGATCGCGAGGGCACGGGAATTAGGGCTAGCCGTGATCATTACCGATCACCATGACCTCCCGGCTCAACTGCCTCCTGCGAATGCCATCCTGAATCCGAAATTGCTGCCAGAGTCTTCTCCCTATCGAGGACTGGCGGGGGTCGGGGTTGCCTATGTGTTAGCCATGTCCTTAGCCAAACAATTAGGCAAGGCTCAGGGATTGGCAAATCCGTTGCTAGAGTTATTTACCCTGGGGACGATCGCCGATTTGGCACCTTTAACCGGAGTCAACCGCCGCTGGGTCAAGCGGGGTTTGGAACTGTTACCCAAGTCGCAGTTACCAGGGGTTCAGGCTTTAGTGCAGGTAACTGGAAAAAGCAGTTCTAAGGGATTGAAGCCAGAAGCGATTGGGTTTGGCTTGGGGCCGCGCATTAATGCGGTAGGGCGGATTGCTGACCCACAGACGGTGATTGAGTTGTTGACGACCGAAGATCACGGCCTAGCGTTGGAGCGGGCGATGCAGTGTGAACAGATTAATCAGCAGCGTCAGCAGTTATGTCAGCAAATCGAGCAAGAGGCGATCGCGCTCTACGAACAAAGTCCGATCAACTTACAGGAAGACCGAGTCTTAGTCTTGGTTCACCCGAACTGGCATCATGGCGTGATTGGGATTGTGGCCTCTCGATTGGTAGAGCGCTATGGGGTACCCGTGTTTATTGCCACCTACGAAGATGAAGATCAGCAGCATATTCGAGGATCAGCCCGCAGCATTCCGGAGTTTGATATTTTTGCAGCTCTGGAATTCTCCAAAGACCTGCTAGAGAAAGCCGGTGGACACCGGGCCGCAGGCGGTTTTACGCTGGCTGCCGAGAATCTAGAAGCATGGCGATCGCGGTTAATCACCTTTGCTCGTTCCTGTTTGCTGCCTCAATATCTAAAACCTTTGATCTCCATTGATGTTCAAGCAAGTTTGGAGCAAATCAACTTAGATCTCTACCAAGAAATTGATGCCCTCCATCCCTGCGGGATTGAAAATCCCGATCCGGTTTTTTGGAGTGCCAATGTCCAAGTCCTGGATCAAAAACTAGTCGGAAAGGGGGGACATCTCAAATTAACCCTAAGCCAAGCAGACCCATCCGCAGAACAAGGACCCGTTCGGATTCAGGCGATCGCATGGCGTTGGGGGGAGTATTACCCTTTACCCAAAAACATTGATATTGCCTATCGCATCCGATCGAATGAATGGCAGGGGCATGTATCGGTAGAACTGGAATTGGTCGGGGCTAGATTGGCTGTAGCGATGGATTCCGCCTTGCCGACCGAGTTTTATTATGATCAGCGTAAATATACCTGCCAGCGATCGCCCCAGGGAAACTCTCAAGTCCTGAGTATCCACAATGCTCAAGGACACGAGTTGCTGATTGAATCCGGTCAACCCATTGGACAAATGTTAAAGCCTCAACAAGCCCCTCAGCCCATTGATCTGACTCAACCCTATTTCCAAAACCTAGTGCAACAGGCATTACAGGCTTTGGAGGGTAGAGAACTGGCAAAACTATGAGGCTGCCTACTCTGCAAGGTGGAGAATTCTTTGCCAATGGGCTTCCGAAACTGGAACTACAGATAACCGGGAAATCCTGAGCAGATCAAACCCTTCAAAGCTGGGATC
>JAYKHH010000486.1:0-3374 GCA_035285265.1 Leptolyngbyaceae cyanobacterium
AGCAACAATATAGAGTTCTTTGCCCTCTCTCACTAGATCTCGGCAATACTCTTCTAACTCTCTCCACGGCCCTCGGTTGTTATCGGCGGTTTGAGGCACGATATTCGTCATCACAAAGGTAGCGGCATTGGTGGTAGCATCCTTCGTCCGGTCAGCGGAAGGGGTCATGTGGCCGCGATCATAACGGCTCCCCCGATAATCCGTTGGGGTGACCGGATCCCAGTCAGCGGGCAAGTCTGGATCGGGACTCCAGGCTTCCTGGCGATCCGTAGTGCCTAACCAGGTTCCATTGAGTTGCCAACTTACCCAATTAGGGATTCTCTGATCCTTGTTGTAGGACAAGGCATACTCTGGCTTCCGCATCAGGTAATTATTACTGTCTACGGGGTTCGTGGTTGCCTTGCTGGGGTTGCCTAGGGTCAGGTGGATACTAATGTCGCGATCGCTGGGTGCCTTGGTACAACCAACCGTAATCAGAAAAAGCAGCACACTCACCCAACGCAAGTGCTTCAGAGATTCCTGAAATCTGCGGATTAATGGGTCTAAAGGCTGACTCTGATTCATCTAACTTAGGGTTGCTGATGTGCTCTTAGCCCAGTAATATATCAGCTTCAGCATACCTTTTATCCCTGACCATTCCCTTGCACCACATACTTCACAGTAGTGAGCGCTTCCAGGCCAATCAAGCCTCGACGGTGCCCTTTTTGATTCGACATGCCAAAGAAAATAGCATCTCCTTGCTTCGGGTTCCGGGAAAAGCGGGGGGAAGCATTAATATAAGCAGAGGCACTATTGATGCCTAGGGCAAATTGGCGACTTTCCTGGTAGGACTCCGATACCAAACAGTCGGCATGACCACTGCTGTGGTAGTTAATCCAAGTGATTGCCGATTCCAAGCTATCAACGATTTTGAAGGCCACAATTTGATCTAAATAAGACTGCCTCCACTCTGAGGGTTCAGCCAGGGTTAACTCTGGGAATTCAGCTACCAGCGTTGCGTCGCCTCGAATCTGAAATCCCTTCTCTTTAAGGCTATTCCACAACATTACCAAGGCCGATCGGTTTTGGTCTTGATGAATTAACACTTTTTCAATGGCATTGACTGCATCCGGTTCGCGTTGATGACTGTCTAAGATCATCCACCGTGCCGCATCTAAACTGCCGGAGGATGACCAGTAGAGGTAACAGTTCCCCATTGCAGACTTCAACACCGGGGCGGTTGCTTGTCGAACCACTTGCTGAACCAAACTGGGTCGTCCGTAAGGGATGATTAAACTTAAGTATTGATCTTGAGTCACTAAATCCCGAATGGATGATCCCTGGTCAGAGGGGAGAAGTTCTAAACAATGGTCAGGCAAACCTGCCTCATAAATCGCGGATTGAATGGCCTGGGCAATGACCGCATTAGAATGACTGGCTTCACTACTGCCCTTCAAAATCAGACAGTTCCCTGTTTTAATACACAGCCCTGCGGCGATCGCCCCTAGCTCAGGAAATGCTTCATAAATCAGTGTGATCACTCCTAAGGGCATGAGTTGGCAATAGGTTTGGGAATTCACCAACTGATAGCCCGCATTCAAAACCCGTCCAATTGGGTCAGGCAACTCGCCTAATCGCTGTAGAAGTTGAATCGTAGTCTGGAGCCGTTCGGGGGTAAGTTTGAGCCACTCTAGGATAATTTCTGGCACTGCCATCTCACGACTGGCTTCCAAATCCAAGGTGTTAGCTTCTAAAATATCGTTTTGATGGCGCTTCAGTGCTAGGGCCATGGCCTGAACCGCTTGACTGCGGTCTGTTCCCTTTGTAGCTGCCAACTTCAAAGCAGCTTGATAGGCCCGCTGTAGGGGAGTGATGAGTTCAGTAGAGGAAGAAGGTTCGGTAGACATTAAACTAGCGTCTATAAGCCAGCCAGAGAATGAGTGCTGGCAGCATTGCCACCATTACTGTCATCATCGCCCAAGGAATGATACTTTGAGGATTTGATGGCAAGTGCATTGCTAGAGGCAATATCACTAAGAGAATAATGACAATTCCTAAGGCAATGGGTAAATAACTTTCTCTTAAGCCCTGATTGGCAATATGCCACTGCTGACCTGTCCATCGCCAAGCTCGTTTATAGGGGTAAGTTGTGGACAACTGCTCCAGCTTAAATCCTCCTTCTTCAACCACAAAGATCTGCTGGCACCGATTACAACCAAATGCTTCCGTCAAAGCAATCGGCATCAAGCGTCCCTGACGACGATAGGGACACGAGGGGCAAGGGTAATCAATGCTTAAGTCTATCTTTTGGGCTTTTTGAGGGTGCACAAGCAAGGATAGAGCTAAATAGAGTTTGATAAAGGCTTTTATAACATTAAGGGGCGATCGCAAGCACTACCCCTTAATGCCATTCTAATCCTGCTTCTTCGTAGTGGCTCACTCAAATGCATCATTTTGAATCCGGGAAATCAGGGAAATCCGAAGTCCTACCCGCTCAGCTTAGGGGAGGAGAACAAAAAACTGCATAAATCTGGGTGAGAGCTAGCAGTCGGGTTTCTACTAACTCCTCAGTAACTGCTCAGGCTATCAGCAGCCCACCCTGCAGGCTGAGTAGCGACGTTTCTAATTTCTAAACCCCTAACCCCACAACGTGAGATCGTTCAGGCTTCAGCGTGAGCACTCAGCCTGCGACTGGCCACCCCTGACACCCCCCTTCGACGCAGTTTACCCTGAGCCCTAAGCCTGTCGAAGGATCGAACGGTTTACCCTGAGCGCGGTCGAAGGGCTCAGGGCAGCGCCTAACACCTGACCCCTGGCCCCTGACCCCTGACACCTAATTGAAGATTGACGATTGTAAATAAAGACCTTTAAATATTAAAGTAAGGTTAACAAGTGTAAAGAAGAATCAGGTTTTCTATACTGATTGTTAAGACTACTGGTCTAGATCCCCTTTTGAAAGTTTTATAGAACTCCTCCAATGCACTATTTCTCTACCCGACGGCTTCTAGTTTTCTTGGCAGGATGCTTACTAAGTGTCTCACTCTGGGCTTTTCCGTCTGCGGCTTTTGCCTACGATAACCCAGACCTTTTGCCCGAAACACCTACTCCAGTCATTGACCTCGCAAAAGCCCTACCTGTGATTCAGGAGGAGGCGTTGGCAAAAGATCTAGAGGGCTTTGAGTCGGAAACGGGTTGGAAATTGCGCGTATTAACTCAGTTTGATCGCACGCCAGGTCGAGCCGTGAAAGATTTTTGGGGCTTGGACGACAAAAGTGTGTTGTTGGTGGCTGATCCCCGTGGCGGCAATTTACTCAACTTTAGTGTGGGGGATGCTCTCTATGAATTGCTGCCCCGAACCTTTTGGATTGAGTTGCAGACCCGGTATGGTAATCAAT
>JAYKHH010000487.1:0-4554 GCA_035285265.1 Leptolyngbyaceae cyanobacterium
AAGTCCCCCAGCATTGGGGGATTTAGGGGGCTAATGCAGAGTGTAGAGACTTTTCAAACAGCTTCTCAATGCCTCAGAGGTCTACATCCATTCTGGAATTCCGTGGGTTTGACCCATGATGTTCAGGAAACTCCTTCGCAATCCGTGGCTCTCAACTATCCTTGTCAGTGCAGGTTTACCCGATGGGATGACCTCTGATACTGTCCAGTTTTGACTCATGCCATTGAGGAGGGACAAGGGATTTGAACTGCGGAACGGGCTTGGTGTCCCTAGGGGTAAAGGATTTAGCCATTTCTATCCAAAACCTAATCCCCATTTCCTTCTGACTGCTTTGCCCTTCCGGTCACTCATCTCTGAATTCTATCGATATCCTGGGGCGATCGCCTCCCTTTATTCCCTAGGAGCCAGACTGCGGCACGTAGAGGTGTGATTCCTGAGAGTACGTCCAGGTAATCCCGTCTGGATCTTTACGGCGCGTCCATTCAGAGAAGTCTGCGTGAGCGCGTCTGCGCGTGATGGTGCTATCACTCACGCCGAGTCGATGGGCGAGATCTCGCCCTGTCAGCGGTTCTAGGGAGGTTTCATCTAGGGAGGTTTCACTGGGAGTTGGCTGCTCAGATATTTCAGGGGCTTCGGGTGGTTTAGGTAGTTCAGGTGCAGACTCTGGTAAGAGATCCAAGTCCTCTAAGTCAAGCTCCAAGCTAGGAATGATCGGCTCCTCCTCAGTGAGGAGAGGGCGCAAGCCGTTGAGACCTGCGACAATGGTGGAGCCATTATTGACAATCGTGGCAGCTAGAGGGTCAAGACCAACCGCGATCGCCAGTCCCATCGCACCCAGGTTGGGCACTGCCACAATCCCAGTATTTTGCTGAATCAGATCCATGGCTTGTCGGGCAATCTGAATCGCTTCTGGGAATCCCAGCAAGCTATTTTCCATCAGCACCACATCTGCAGTTTCCCGCGCCACATCCGAGCCATTGCCAAAGGAAACAGACACATCCGCATAGGCAAGCGCGGGGGAATCATTAATGCCATCCCCAACAAAAGCGACGGTTTTACCCTGCTCATGAAGATTGCGAACTACTTCCACCTTTTGTTCCGGGAATGCCCTGGCATGGGTATTTTCCGGCGGAATACCAAGTTCTTGGGCTACCACGCTTGCAACTCGAAGATTATCCCCCGTAAGCAGGTGAATCTCCATGCCCTCCCGACGACCTAGCAAAGCGACTACCCGCTGGCTCTCTGCCCGCAGGGGATCTCGATAAACTACTGCACCCTGAATTTCCCCATTACTGGCCACATAAATCACTGAGTTCCCAGCAGATTGGGATGCTTGATGCTTCTCATACAACCCTTGAAAATCAATGCCTTCTTGACGTAGGAGTTGGGGGCTGCCGACCAGAACCGTCTGCCCATTGATTTTGGCCTGCACTCCTAGTCCAATTAAGTAATCCCATTTATCCCTAGGTAAAATTCTGGCACCCTGTTCCTGAGCATAATTTTCGATCGCGATGGCAACGGGATGGGTCAACCGCTGTTCTGCGGCGACGGCCAGTTCTAAGACCTGCATTGGCGCGATCGCGTCACTGGCCGACTCAATCCCCACAATGGCGGGTTCACCCCGTGTCAAGGTTCCCGTCTTATCAAAGACCACTGCATTCACCTGAGCCAATTTTTCTAGGGCACGACCACTGCGAATTAAGATCCCTCGGCGAGCGGCGTAGGTCAGGGCTGCCAAAACAGCGGTGGGCACCGAGACCCGAATCCCAGTCGCAAAGTCCAAGGTCAGAATAGAAGCAGCCCGCGCCAGATCGCGAGTGGCTGCTAGAACCAGCCCCGCTCCAATCAGGGTCGGTACCACAGCTCGATCGGCGATCGCTGCTGCATAGTTTTCAATGCGGGTGTCATGGACGGGGGCTTCCTGCATCACCTGAATAATCTTGCCTGCCCGGGTTGCAGCCCCTACTTGCTCGGTTTGAACGTAAATTTGTCCCTCTCGCACCAAGGTAGAAGCATAGACCGATTGTTTCTTTTGGCGGAGTACGAGCTTTGCTTCCCCCGTTAACTTCTGTTCATCAATCAATGCCTTGCCGCGCAGGATGTGCCCATCGACCGGGATTTGTTCCCCAGGATAGACAATCACCACATCGCCCTGCTGCACCTGATGGACATCAATTTGCTGCTTATCCCCATTGCGTTCCACCCACACCCATTGCTTGAGAGAACCTAGCAGATCCAACACTTGAATTTTAGAAGACCGAGCCGTCTGGTCACGAATGGCCTCGCCAATTTCCACCAAGGCAATCATCATTGCGGGGCTAAGAAACCGTCCTTGCCAGGTAGTAATGGCGATCGCCAGAAAATCGAGCACATCAATATTGAGCCGTTTGTCTACCCAAAGGCTTTGGAATGCCCGTTGCACAATGGGGAAGGCTGAGATCGCAATACTGCCTACCATCAAAATTGGCGGAATCGGCACCCCCATCGGTCCACCTAATATTGCTAAACCCAGAGTTAGGGCTGGCATTTGCAGATTCAGCCAGGAACTCAGGTCTGCTTCTGGCTCCGGCGCTAGCAGCGTGGATTCTACGGGAAGCACCACATCTTGAGCGGACTGCAGTAAGTGGGACAGGTAAGAGCGGATTTCGTCGGTGGGGATGTGATCCGGGGCGTAATGGATCGTGACGGATTGGGCGATCGAGTTAATCCGAATCTGAGTCACCCGATCATCCGCTTCTGCCATGAGGGTTAACTTATGCCCATAGTCCGGTAATAGAGCCAGGGCTGGCACTCGCACCCGAATTCGTCCCGGAATCGTATGCACGACCTGGTAGGAAATCTTGGGTCTGACCTCGACTGCGTGCTCTCCTGCACGTCCTGATTTGCCCTGGAATTCCTGATTGTTAGGCTGGTTGACAACCTCCTCAGAGACTTCAGACTCCAGCAGGGGCTGCAATTGGGACTCCAGTTGCTTCATGACTTGGCTAGTCATGCTCTCAGCCACTAGGTAGACGGGAAAGGCCATGAAGCCAGTGACCCCTAATCCTCTAGTTACCAAGATACCTGCGGCTAAGGGCACCCATGATCGCAGACTGGATAGCTTTTCGGGTCGGGTCGCCAGGGTGCGATCGCTAGCCGGGATGGAGGGATGGGCGATTTTGGAGGGTGAGGCAATCACCTCCAGTTTCTGCAGCCTTGTCACGACTTGATCCAAAGGCTGTCGATCCGCATCAAAGGTTAGGGTTAGGCTATGAGCAACTTGATTCGCCCGAATTTCCCACCCATCTCCTTGATCCTTTAGCTGTTGCTCCAGATAGGAAAGCATTGATCCAGACTGATCCTTGGCTAGGCGAAGGCGAATACGACCAGGAATCGCATGGGCAACAGTGGCTATCGAGATCGGGGTTTTTAAAGAGTCAACAGGCATTTTAAGTTGTCAGCGCTTGAAAGGCTTAAAGATGGTGAATTCTTGTATTTAAACAATCTCCATAAATTCAGTGATGTTCAATATCTCAAAGGAGTGATCCTGGTTCTAGGGAACTGCTTCTTGCTTCTTGATTGGGGCGAGAGGCTTACCTGTTCTTCAATTCAGGCGTTATTGATCAATTCTAGAATCCCTGAGAAACCAATATCAGGCTATTTTTTAGTAGCAATAATAGGCGAATAAAAATAAATTGTTTGATGGCTGAACAACTAAAAAAGCGCAATCATTAATCTTGGTCAGATTGAATGAATATGGTTTTCTCTAGGTTTTTAACAAACTTTAGAATCAGCCATGCTAGCAGAGCCCCGGTGAGGGTGGTAAGCCAAAGCCCACAACCAATCGCCATCCCCAAGGCGGCTGTGACCCAAATTGCTGCTGCCGAAGTCAGCCCTTGAACCTCTAATTTATGGGAGTTCCGCCTAGATTGATGCAGAATTTCTCCGGCCCCCAAGAAGCCAATTCCAGTCGCCACCCCTTGAATCGCTCGGCTCAATGCTTCTGTGGAGTTGGTAGGACTGGTTTGCAAAGGAATCAACACAATCAAAGCAGCGCCCAGACTGACTAGCATGTGAGTCCTCAGTCCAGCCGGTTTGCCCGCTCGCTGACGATTCCATCCAATGATGCTGCCTACTATCACTGCTAGGACGAGTCGCAGTAAGACCTCAGGAGATTCACTGGAAGTCATCAAAGCAGAGAGGACTGGAAAAGGAACCGTCACAACCATGAATCTATCGGGCGCATGAAATATAGATCTAGCAAGATCCCCATGATTCCTCATCTGCCCTTAAAAAGCAGCACCCACTCAGATATAGATCTTGCGACCTGCTCAGGGCGAGCCTGACGGTTGACAGTGGACAATTGACAATTGTCCACTGTCAACTCCCACCTAACATCCGACTCCTGAAAAACACCTGATACACTAAAAAGGAACTCCTCACTCTCAAGGTTTATGCAAAAGCGTTCTGCCCTCGATACGACTCAACTGATGCGACGAGCTGAAGACTTGATTAGTGCTGCTTCTAATCGTTATCGCATTACAGTGCAAGTTGCGAATCGTGCCAAGCGTCGTC
>JAYKHH010000488.1:0-11529 GCA_035285265.1 Leptolyngbyaceae cyanobacterium
AAGTGGTTGTAATGACATTAGCACCCGTTTGATTAGTAACAGTAATAAAGTAACTACTAGTTACAGGATTATTGGCATCATAGATAAACTCAATATTATTATCGGTTTTACTGACTACCAAATCAGGAGCAGGTTTACTGACATTATTCGTTTGAGTTGCGGTGTTATTGGTGCTATTGATTTCATTACTGGTGCTAGTAATAGTAGCTGTATTAATTGCTTGAATACCTGTCACACCAGGATTCATATCCTCGGCACTTTGAAGAACATTTACTGTAAGGTTAATCGTTGTGGTTTCGCCATTATTTAAACCTCTGGTATTGGTGCAAATTACAATAGCTCCTGTAGCATCCGTTGCACTACAACTCCAAGCAGTACCGTTATTAGTTCCACTATAAGTTCCCGTAAACTTGAAGCCTGTAGGTAGGGTGTCAACTAGGGTCAAAGGTCCATTAGCATTAGAGCCACTGTTGTTACTGGCAGTAATACGATAAGTAGCAGTACTACCTGCATTAAAGGTTTCTTCGGTGGGATCATTAACGTTGTCGTCTTTCGTTAATACAATATCCACACCTGCTAAAACCGTAGTTGGATCACTGGCTTTATTGTTCGCAAGATTCGAGTCTGTCTGGGCGCTATTTAAGGAAACTTGAGCAAAGTTGGTGCTAGTTGTCCCACTCGGAATGCTAGTGGGGATATTAACGTTAAGGGTTAAGGTATTTGTGCCACCATCCGGGAAATTTTCCCCGATCCCGTCGCCATTTATGTCATAAAGGCAGGTCATCACTTGACCTGAAGTATTGCAATTCCACTTGCTCGCATCTGTACCGCTTAACGGTTGAATACCTGATTTTACAGGATCCTGATCAATGAAGGTGTAACCAGTGGGCAAGGTATCCACTAAGGTGACAGGGCTTTTTGCAGGCGACAAGTTGGAATTATCGCTCACAATTAATTCATAGAATTTATCACCATAACTAAAGGGATCGGAGTGGGTTTTAGTCACACTTAGATCTGTAGGGTTAGGATTGGCTACCGTAATACTAATAATATTGGGAGAGACACCATAATCAGCGTTGTAGTGATAACTTGACCCTGAATAGTCCAGAATTACGTTAGAAACTTGGATCGGGTTAGGAATACCATTGGGGAAAGATATAACCTTGATTCTGTAGGTGGTGACAATATTGTTTCCTACACCTCCATTCCCTTCATTAGGAGGTGCTAAATAGGGATATTGATCCGAATAAACATTAGGAAAGCCAGTCTCACTGCTACAAGCACCGGGACTGAGGTGATAACGAGGATCACTAGGATCAGCCACCCATCCACAACCATCAGCGTATACGGTACTGTTAATGCCACCTGTTGGCTTTTCGTAGGTACTGTTAACGTCCAATACCTGGAAGATAACGTTAGGAATATCGGCTGTAAAACTTAGTTGAGGATAAGCCGTAGCAGTATGTGCTCTTGCTTGACAAGTAAAAGTATCTCCCACTTGAACGGTGACATTTCCAGTGACCCATGAACTCCCTCCAGAAGAATCACAGCCAAAGAAGAAGACTTCGTTACGAGCTTGGGAAATTAATTTCTCAATATAAGATTGGCGAGGTCGTTCGGTTCTAACTGTATTCGTATTTGATCCTGAAGCTTCAATATAATATTTCTGGTAAGTATTCCAAGCTGCGGGAGTTCGGGTGACTTCAAAGTTGTAATAAAAATCTTGACAATATTGAGGTGTACTTGTTAATTGGTATTTGCTTTTGTAAAGAGCTCCATTAGCCTTGGTATCAAAAATATAGGAGCCAGGAAGTATAGGTGCTGTCCCATTGCTTGCAGGAATGCGATCAAACGTGTAAGTATCACCAGCTTGGAGACGGATAAAAGCAAAGCCGTTATCTACACCGTCCTTGACAAACCTAACCCTTACATTCAAAGCATCTTCTGTGCCGGTGTTACACACCCTTGCCCCTACTACATAGGTGTTTGGCCCCTGAGTTTCGGGTTTGTTACTATCTAAACCTACAAAATCCCAAGTAATGGGTTCAATGGCTATGGTGGTTGCCGCAGCAGCAGGTTGGATGGTCAGCCAAATCCCGATTCCTGACAGTTGCAGGGTTAATACAAAGGTAGCCAGAGCAGTGAAAACAAACCGTCTGATGCGCTGGAGTTTGGATCTTTGCCCGCTTCTTTTCTGGACTTTGATAGTGGATTTGCGAATTCGTTTACTAATAGCGATCGCTGAATCCGATCCATCCGATTCACGATAATAGGAATGCAATCTATATTCCTGC
Organism: Leptolyngbyaceae cyanobacterium; assembly: GCA_035285265.1. GTDB lineage: Bacteria > Cyanobacteriota > Cyanobacteriia > JARCMD01 > JARCMD01 > JAYKHH01. The sequence goes on from JAYKHH010000488.1 coordinate 2,295, forward strand.
GATTTCTTCGCTTTCTGCCTTCTCTTCCCAAATAGTTGATTGAAAGCCTGTTTGATCGAGTTTAGCCCCCCTGCTATCACCCCATAAATTGCCATGCAGAATTGGAGGAGCGATCGCACCATGCCTTTGCTAGAGCGCTGGTTTCCTCGTGTCGTAGAAGTGTTTCTGCTCCGCTTTGGTAAACGTACTTGGGTGATCAACTTCAGAGCTTTTTTCAATCCAATCAACATTGTTTTGTCCGGAACTTTTGAGGCAGAAGATAACTAGGAGCTTTAAATCAGGAGAGGTAAGAGCTATTTGGGACGCAAGGGGGGTTCGAGTTGGAGATCCGTTTCTAGATCTTCAAACGTGATTTCCATAGCTTGCATATTTTTGAACATCATTTCTACGCGACGATTACGAGCATGATCTATCGGTTGATTGCCGATGACCTTGAGGCGAGATTCTCCATCGGAACGAATGGTGATGCGTTGTGGATCAACCCCTTGGCGGATTAGATAGTTGCGGGTTGCAGTGGCCCGCCGTAATCCGAGGGCTTGATTATAGGCTTCGGTATTACGGAGATCCGTGTGTCCTATGAGGTCAATGAGCAGACTGGGATATTGGGTTAAAACCTGTACCACCCGATCCAGTAACTGGGCACTGGCTGGACTAATGTTGTCCTTGTCAAGGGCAAAATGAATATTGCGGGGAACTTGGATGCGAATCGGTTCCGGAATTGGGGTGGGAATCGGTGGCTTTTCTGCTTGGATCGGGGGTGCAGTTGTAATGCAGGGCGGAGACACGACCGGAGACGTTGCAGGCGAAGGTAACGGTTCTGTCCCATTGTCCAAGGAAACTACCACCGCATTCCGGGCTGGTTCCGAGGTGCCGTAGAGAGGGTCGGTGGCAATGGCGGTGATGCGATCGCCCGGTTTCAGATCAGTCAACGTTGCTTGAAATTTGCCTTTTTCGTCGGTAGTAAGGGTTTCCAACACTTCGCTTAAGGGGCCGTACAACGGATAGGCAGGTAGCCAAGCAGGATCAGATCCATTCTTGCCAGGAGGGGGTTGATCGGGAATTGCCCGATACAGTTGAATCGTGCTTCCTGGATCAGCCATTCCATCAATGTTGACCTTATTGTCCCTGAAATAAAATTCGGGACTGAGAAATTCCGGGGGATTAATGGCTGCGTTGCCCGTATCTAAGCGACGATTTTCTGAATTACGCAGCGGATTGGGGCCATCCCCGACTTCAAAATCTTGAACTCCCACATTGTCTTGAGTATTCAGATCAATGCTCAGTCCTTGCACTGCTGCAAACTGGTTATCTTCAATGCGGTTGCGACGACTCCGGGGATAACTCGCTACCACCACGCCAGAACCCGGTTGTTGGGTAATCTGATTACTCAGGATTTGATGATCCTGACCCATGACATAAATTCCCGCTCGACGGAATTTCTTACCGTTATCATCAATTTGGTTATTGACAATTTGGGTAGAGCCTTGGGGATTAAACAGATAAATACCACTGCCTGCGTTTTCACAGATCCAGTTGCGGCGAACTTCCGTGTTATCTACACTTCCCTCCAGGCGGATGGCATCGGGCATCCCTGCAAAACCATTGCGGGTGAGTAGGTTGTCTAGAATTTGCAAGTTATCAGCCCGAACCGAGGTGATAATCCCACTGCCACTGTGATTGGCAATCCAATTACGTTGAACTTTAGCCCCTTGACTATTGAAGACAACTACCCCAAATGCGGAGGGAGTAATCCCAGATACATCCATGCCGCGAGGCGGAATACCTAGCCAATTGCCTTCAATCACAATATCCTTAGGAGGAATATCACCCTCGTAAAAAGACCAAAATTTAGCGGGTTGCTGTTGTTGGGTGGTATCCGGTGGAGGAAGACGGTGGGCAATCAAGATATCACCGGGGGGTGTGATGGCTGTATCCCGGTAGCGACCTGTAAACCCGAACAACCGTAAACCACGCACGACAATGCCATTGGCGACGAGGGTTAACCCCCGGAAGACTTCTGCCTTGGGCGCTGGCATGAGGGTGACAATCGGGATGGTGCTGATGGGGGAATCCCCAGCAATATACCCCGGTTGCGTCGTGCCATCAATCACTAGGTTGGGGCGACTGATATCCGGTAATAGATCGGTGAGGCGAATGGTGGTTTGATCGGGCGGCAAATTAAAGATGATCTGAACTCGACCATCGGTGGTCGTCGTCATCTGGGCTTGTTCGGCAGGGCTAAGGCGATCGCGGGTCAGGGTGCCATTGGCGAGGGCGATCGCTTCCCGTAACGTCAATCCCTCATCGGCTTGAATCGCGCCATCCTGATTACTATTCACCACCCATTGCCAACCCGTTTGCACCTCAGCCTTGGCAGCGGTGTTTGTGGCTACCGTTAGTCCCATCCCACCGACTGTCATCCAAGCGAGACTAAGGATTCCAGAAGCGAGTTGTCGTTGCTGGCGGTGCAAATAATGGTGATGGCGACACAACTTCATAGCTTCTATTCAGATCCCTTAGAGAACGTATTCTGGTCAATCAACTGACCCTTCAAATCCGGTTGATCCACCCCAAGCGATCGCAACAAGGCATTCAGGGTATTGGTCTCTGTACTTAGCAAGAAGTTCAAGGCACTGATCAACCTGCGGGTGTCTGGATCCAATGGACTGGTAGCTTGAAGGTTGGCGGGAAGTACGGTTTCTGGTTCAACTATCCCGGTTGTTGCCCCCTCGGTAAAGGCGCGACTGAGCAAGAAACTGTTGTTACCTGTATTCGCAAGACCCAGGAGGAATGGGGTATTGCTAGCAGGCTGGAAGGTGAGTAGCAATGGCTCATCCGCTGAGAAGACGCGGCTCAAGAGTTGACTGGGAGACGCTTCTGGTAACAACAAGGAAAGGGTGAAGGGCGCAGCCTCGGTAAAGGCGCGACTGAGCAAGAAGCGGTTGTTCACGCCCGTATCCGCCAGACCCAGGAGCAGGGGAGTATCGCTCGCAGGAGGTTGGAAGGTAAGCAGCAACGGCTCATCCGCTGAGAAGACACGGCTCAGGAGTTGACTGGGCGAGGCTTCTGGTAACAACAAGGAGAGATTAATGGGCAGATTTCCTGAGAAGAGAGGCTGATCTTCTAGGAGGTTAAACGCTAGATCGGGTAGGAGAACTTGGTCAGAGAGGGTTCGTAGGCCAGTGGGCAGGAAGGCTTGCGGAGCCACTTCGAGGTTGGCGGATTCAATTGCAGATTCACGAACAGATTCACTAATTAAGAAGCTGTTGCTCAAGCGCGTTTCTGCGGTGCTCAACAGGAATTCAGCTTGCTCTGTGGTGCCCAAGGTGAGCAACAGAGCGTCTTCCGATGAGAGTGCCTGCGTTAAGAGTTGATCCGCAGATCCCGTTGGCAGCAATAAAGAAATATCAAATGGTACCAGGCCGGAGAAGGTTGATCTATCCCGCAGGAAGTTAAACGCTATATCCGGTGGGAGTATCTGATCGGATAGAGAAAGAACTGGGCTTGGTAGAGCAGCTTGAGGGCCAATGGCGGGTTGCGCTGCTTGAGGTGAGAGGATTGGTTGCGCTGCCTGAGGCGTAATAGTGGGTTTGGCTGCCTGAGGTGAGAGTTTTGCGGTATTAGCAATGGGAACTTCCTCTAGGGTACTGAGGCTGAGGTAGACATTGCGATCGCCCCCTCCCGATGCAGAAGCTGTAGTTATATCACCGAGAAGAATGCGATCGCTGTCAATCCCCTTATCGATCAGGTAAGACCGAACTTCCATCATCCGGCTCATGCTCGCTTCTGGGCTGCTGGCACCCCCGCTCAACTCAATTGCCGTGGTTGGATTCTTCTGAAGCATTGCCACGATTTGATTCAAGGCCGCTTCACTGGTGCCAGAAATCTGGTTACTAACATTAAATTCAACATTGGGAGCCACATTCGCAGGCCAAGATATACGAGACACAGCCTGCTGAGGCAGATTGGGAACCGCTGCTTGCAGAGTGGGAAGTTCCAGAGGTAGTTCCAATGCTAGATCTTGGCTGCCAGTGGTTTGAGCATTCGTTGCCAATAGACTTTGGAGGGCGCTATGGGCGGTTTGGTTGTCAGGAGTATTTTGCAGTCTGCTTGCCAGTTGCTTAAAGACAGCGCCATCTGCACTTAAGACAAAACTCAGAGCCTTATTAACATCGGCAGAGCGAGACGCATCGGCAATCGGACGCTGACCCAAGGAGCGCATAATCAATTGATTGCCGCCAATCCCTTTGCCTATCAGATAACTCCGAGCCGTCTGGAGCCGCTTCACTTCGATATCCTGACTTGTACCCAGATCGGACAAGGAAGCAATGTAACCCTGGAGATCAACGGTAAAGCCGGGGAATTCCTTTAAGACCACTGCCAAGCTATTGAGAACCGTAATACTCTTGGGTGTCAGTTTGTCGCTACCAGCTTCAAACTCAATTTTTTGAGCAATATTCAGGCGCATGGGTACGCTAGCTTGCAAGGACTGTGTTCCTGGTTTGCTAGCAAGCTGGGGTGGGAGGGCAGGCGCAGGGAGCGATCGCTGGAGACCAAAGCCCTCAAATAATTCATTCAGCTTAAAGGTCAGTCCTGCATACAAACCCCCGGAGGAACGGGTACCGCTAAAGTCCCGATCATTGTTGATGCTGCCTGAGCTATACCCAGCGGACAGTCGAAGGTTAGGCGTGAGATAATAACCTGCTTCTAAAACAAAGCCCATCTCGCTGTATCCAGCCACGGGTTGCCCAATCCAGCGGGCTTCACCGACCAAATCCATGTGGTAACCCAAACGGTAGGTGGTTCTGAGTTGAGCGAGGGAGATGGTGCTAGTTCCCACCAAATCATTGGCAATGTAAGAGGTGCTATTGCGGAGGGCATACTTCCCATAAAACTCCCATTGCCAGTTGGGAGCATAGATTGCTTCGCCCGCAAAGGTATGGTCTTCGGAACCGGAACCTCTCCCTGACAAAATCGAAATGGGAATCGTGGCGGGATTGAGACGATATTCATACCGGAGCAAGGCATTGAAATTATCGTTTTGTGGGTCGCGATAGGCTAAACCCAACTTCAAGTTAGAGGTCGCACCCAACCCGGAAATCGTCTGATTCGCAGAATTCGCTTGTTGATAGTTGGCTAACAAGGTGAGGGAGGGGGTTACCTTACCTGTTGCTGCTGCGGAAATAACCGTGTTGGTATTCCCGCTAAAATTACGAAACTCATAGCGTAAACTCGCCCGCAGATCTGGGCTGTCGGTGTACTCTAGACCAACGCTATAACTGTCTCCACTTTGAACACTGAGGCCAGAGGCAGCCTGACCCTGGGCAAAGGGTTGAGAAAATTGCACTCCGGCTGCCGTAGTCTGGGAAAAATCACCAAAAACCCTTTCATAGCCTAGGTTAAGCCGTAATCCAGGGGAAATCGCCCAACGTTGGTTTAAACCGATAGCCCCTTGGGTCAAGGTGCCATTGGCTCCACCGATGATGGAATAGCGACTGGTAATTGAGGTATCTGTACCGAGTTTATGTTCTCCAGCCAATTCCAAGAGGGTGAGGTTTTTGCCTGCCAACGGCCCAGAATGATAAAAGTTCTGTCCAAAACGCAAATTCAGCCCCGGATAGATAATCCAATCCACCCCTACATTGGTGCTATCACTAAAAACCGCATCTTGAGTGCTAGAAAGGGTGCGCTGATCCTGGGCTTGGAACAATAGATTATCCGCCAAGGGCATACTGAGGCGCGATCTCAACTGAGTAGAACTACTCGTTAAAATATTGGGCGGCATCCGATCTTGCCGTTCCCGCATCAACAAGTCAACGTCCAAGGTCGCTCGACCCAACTTTTGCTGCACCCCAGCAGTCAAAGTAGTCAGGGAATTATCGACTTGACCGCCCGCCACCGCTTGGGTGCGAGGGGTTAACAAATCACTGAGCAGGGAAAGGGGTCGGGGGGCCACTCCCTGGTTAATTTCATGGTCGTACTGCAACTTCAGTTGCGTATCCGGCCCTGCCTGGGAAGTAACCTGAGCACCATAGCGGGTTTGACCCGGCACGAAACTGAGGGTGGCATTATTGGCAAACCCACTACTGGTAGAACGGTAGTAGGCCCGTCCCCGTAAATTGGGATTTAATTCGGTGTTGAACTCTAAATTGTAGGCAGTTCCATTGACCAACTGCGACAGTTCAGAGGTGTGTTGCGAATGGGCATACTCTGCAATTAATTGAGTTTTGGGGCTAAAGGAAAAGAGGGTATCGGCACCGTAGAGTTCAAAACTGCGAATCCCTTGATTTTCTTTTTGGTAGGTGACACCTAGCCACCGCTCTAACCCAAACTCCCGCGAGAAGTGATAGCGCAGCCGTCCCCCATAAATTTCGTTGCCCTGACCGGGTTCTTCAAACTGGTAGGTGGCAACAATGCGTTGCACTAAAACCTCTCCAAACTTGCCCAGGGTGGTTTGTCGTAGGGGTTGACGGAATAGTAAGGTGCCCCGGTCATAGTCAATGTCGTAGTCTTGGGAACGGTTCACCTGTGTCCGAGATATCACGGTGCCGGGACGCGCGAGTTCCTCGGTTTCCAGGAAGATAATCTCACTTCCAGGAACCAATAAACGTCGAGATAGGAAATAGAATCCGCTGGTGCCGTCGGGGACGATCGTATCCCGTTGGAATCCCTGAACATTGTCACCATAGAATCCAGAAAACTGCACATTCCCAAAGGTGAAATTGGTTTTAAATCCATGCAATTGGCGACTAATGGACGTAAAACTCTGGGAACGGGTGGCAAACTCCTCCGTACCAAAGTCTCCCCACATGCCATAGTCTGTCCCGGCATTGGGCACGGGTGAGGTTCGCTCTAACCTTAGGTACACACTGTCTTGGGAGGGGGTTGTAAAGCTACTTCTGGAGCTATCTCCATAAACAGGGTAGTTGTTTTGACAATTTTGCGTGTCTCGGTACAGTCGTCGGGTGCCACCACAATCTTGATTGAGGGGGCGTTCGCTATTGTAGGCTCCGGTAAAGAGCCATTCTCCAATTCCGCCCGTCGCAAAAACTGCAGTCTGGAAGCTGGCATCGGTTGTGTAATTGCCTGTGGGCGACAGAAAATCTCGGAAACTACGGTAGTAATCAGTGGCAGGTGCTCCCAAACGGAGATTGACCACCCCAGACACTAAGGAAGGGCGTAGTGCCGTAGCAAACTGAATTTGGGTTGAGGCTCGCTGTTTGCCATTCACCGCTTCAATGGTGACATTCCCCGATCGGATGCTGGAACGTAACCGCGCCGTAAATTGCCCGTTCTCCGCTCGCACCTGGAATCCCGGCATGTCCTTGTTTTCATCTACCCCCGTGAATTCGCCATCAGTGGCGGTCAGGGTAATCATGCCAGAGCGATTCGTGCGTAGCCCTTGGTCATCTAATAGCTCACCCAGAATCGTAGCGATCGCTTGACCATCGGCGGCAATCCGACCCTCTAAGGATCGAATTCGCAGTTGAGCATCGGCCCCCGGTGTCTGCACCACAATCGAGGTGGATTCCCCTGTTTCTAATTTAGCCGTTAGGGTATTTTCTCCAGCTTGTAGGGTTACCCCATACCAGGTTTGGACAACGACACCCGTAGCACTATTTTCTTCAACCCGACCAATTGAGGAGGGATCAATAGTATAGCCATTGACTTTAAGTTCTACCTTGCTGCCCAAGGGAGCTTGCAACACCACCGTGGTGGCGCTCCGATTAATCACACTGCCTTGAATGGGCGCAAGGATGGCTAGCTTGGGCTGACTGGGTGCTAATTTGGGGTCTGCGCTGACCTTGCCCGTTGTGGGAGTTGAGGGTGTAGCACCGGAATTGGCGGATTGGGAGGCTGGAGTCGTTGCTGAGGGCTGGGTGAGTTGACTGCTACCTAGATTTGCTACTTCAGGGGCTAATGGTGCTTGGGAGGGTGGAGTCGCAGGCGAGATCGGCAGGGTTGAGGGGGGCTGAGATGCGGTGGCAGTCGGGGAGGTCGGGGGAGTGGATGCTTCTGAGGGGACTTTGGTGGGTGCTGGAGCGGTCGGGGTTGACGATTCCGGCTGGGCTGCACGGGTGGTAGGCGAAAGGTCTGTCAAGGGATTGCCCAGGACAGGTTCTAGATTGGGTAACTCTTCTGCTACGGCTCTAGAAGACAGTAACAGCAGCAGCACAGGCAGGTGAGTGACGGTGGCTAGTAGATAGTGCAGGGAAGATAACCTAGCCATTTATTTCTGCCCTCCTTGAATTTCTTGGAAGGCAGGGGTGACTCCAAAATTCATCCTCACTAGGCCGCCCGGAGCTAGATGCACCAATCGAGATTGGCTATTGCGTTCACTAAAGTAAAGGTTGGGGGCGATCGCATATCCCGGCAAAGAACTCAAATCCAAAGTAGCCGTCCGATACCCTGGTTGCACGTTGGCGACGGAGAACAAGCCATTGGCATCGGTAACAATGCGATTGCCATCATCCATAAAGAGCACTGCATTGGGAATTCCGGCTTCACCAGGTTGCTGTTCGCCATCAAAGTTTTTATCGACAAACACTCGCCCAATCAAGGTGCCGCCATCGGCCAAAATACCGGGTTGTACCCGAACCTGGTAGTACACAGGCCCAGCGGCAATGGAACCGGGGGATGATAGGTTGTTTCCATTCACGATCGCTACATTGCGACCATCCCCCCGTAGTGCATCGGGGGTCAGCAGAGCACCGTAGACAACATTAATCACCGGACTCTGGGCTACACTCACGCCTAGACTGGAAAATACAGGCGTGCTTGACCCCGTCAGGGAGGGCGTGATGCTAATTTCGGTGGTGGAGCGGCTGGAGGAAACTTGAATTTGATCGGCAGGAAGAGGCGTGGTACCGCCATTGGCTACAATTTCAGCCCGGACTGAGTTGGGAATCAACTGAAACCCAAAGGGCAAAACATCGGTGAATTTGATTTGGTTCAGAATCGAGGTGCTCAAATTCCGGAAAACCAATCGGTAAATGACGATATCGCCGATCACTGCCGAGGCGCGATCGCCCGTCTTGGTCAGTTGCACCACTGCTGATGGCGCAATACAAGTGGGATCGACGGTCAACGACAACCCGATCTTTTCGGCATTTTCTACCAGTACGCGGGTAGACCCTACCACTGTATTAAGCGATTCAGGCGTTAATCGAATTGGGTTGCCATCCACAGAGGTGGCGATGTACTGAAAAACCCCCTCAGCTATATTGGCTGGGGT
>JAYKHH010000489.1:0-4710 GCA_035285265.1 Leptolyngbyaceae cyanobacterium
TGGATTTTAGATTTTGGATGAGAGACAGGCAGCTTGTAGGGGCGAAGCATTCAGCCATTCCTATCAAACACCTAACCCGTGTTTCGGTCTGAATGCTTCGCCCTTCCAGTTAGAGAGATTCTCAATATCTTCCCTTGCTAGCTCTCGTCAGTGACCTGCACGACTAACAACGAAAAGTAGGGTAAGGTCAGACTCGGATAATCGCTTAGATTTGCATAAATTTTCTGCTCTGGTAACGTGGCTCGCTCCACTACATAGCTGCGATCCAACAAGTGGTGGTGTTCTAAAATAGCCCAAACTTGCTGATAGACAGAACTGACCTTCATTAAGACAACCACATCAGCCCAGGCTAGGATGGCTTCCAGTTCCTCAGGGTTGTAGAGAGCAGGCAAGACGACGAGGCGTTGGGCACGAATCGTTAAAGGAATGCCCAAAACGGCAGCGGCAGCCAAGGGAGAACAAATGCCAGGGATGACTTGGACGATCGCCTCTGGGTGAACCTGCTGCAAGGTTTGAGCTAGATAGGTAAAGGTGCTGTAAAAGCTCACATCCCCCTCCGATAGGAAGGCCACGTCTTGACCCTGGATCAAGTGTTGCCAAACCTGTTCTGCAGCCACTTGCCATGCTTGGGTGAGTACCTGCATCTCTTGCACGTAGGGAAAAACCAGATCGAGTTGAATTTGCTCTGGACGGAACCATTCAGCCCCAATTTGCTGGGCAATTCCTGGCTTTCCTTGAATCCCTGCTGGAAATGCCACCACCGGAACTCGTTGCAGTAAACGCCAGCCTTTGAGGGTAATCAATTCTGGATCACCGGGACCCGCCCCAATTCCGTAGAGTGTACCTATTTGCAAGCGATCGCCCCTTTGCATTGATGATTCGTCCCTTCCCAATGTATAAGGATAAATAGACTAAACTCATTGATCTGATTACGAATCCCGTTCAACCTATTTACGGTTTGGCTGTTAGAAGCTTTAATTTTCTCGTAGTATCAGTAAGGTGAAGCTGATTCAGGGAGCAGGCTTCCTCTTACGTAAGCCGTGATACCTGCTTCTATATCGATTAACAATGCTGTTTCCATTAAAAGAGAGGATCACTGCATGGCAACTTATAAGGTCACATTAATCAACAAAGCCGAAGGGCTAGATACCACAATTGACGTTGATGACGATACCTATATTCTTGACGCTGCTGAAGAACAGGGCCTTGACTTACCCTATTCTTGCCGCGCTGGCGCTTGCTCTACCTGTGCAGGCAAAATCAAGAAGGGTACGGTTGATCAGTCTGACCAATCTTTCTTGGATGATGACCAGATTGAAGCTGGATTTGTGCTGACTTGCGTCGCCTACCCCACTTCTGACTGCACCATCGAAACCCACCAGGAAGAAGAACTTTACTAAAAAACTCTGTTTTTTGAGGCAGGGAGCTTATCTTACCCTTAAGGCTCCTTGCCTTTTTTAAAGTCATTTCGACAAAATAGAGTGTTTTGGGAGTTTTCGTTTTGCGAAAACTCCCAAAACACTCTATTTTGTGTGCGCCAAACCGGGATGGAGGGGCGCATTTCGCGCCCCTTCTAAGAACCTGTTTGAGAAGTCTTCCATCCTCTGCATTTGCCCCCTAAATCCGCCAAGTCTGGGGGACTTTGAGATGATCCCCCCAGAATTGGGGGGCTAGAGGGGGCCATCTAGATGGGGATCAGGACTTTTTTAAGCTTCTAAACAGCCCTTGGATTAATCCAAACGCTCCAGGAAGGTTTGCACGGTACCCGTGGGACTCAAAACCACGCGAATGCGAGGGGTGCGACTTCCTTCAATAGCTGACACAAACGGCTCACCCACTAGGGGCATACTGGTGCGGTCAATATAATTTCCAGCGGCTTCTCCCAAAGGCACAATCCGCTGGATCGATCCATTGCGATTTAGTACCAACGTGTACTCCAAGAGTTGGGTTAGCCCTTGGGGGGGCTGCCAGCGCTGTTGAAAATAACTTCTCGCCTCTGCCACCTGGGGCAGCGTATCAAATGCAGTGCTATTCCCACGAGTTAGCGAGGATGGGGAACTGGGTGTGTCTCTACCAGCCTCATTCCCAGCCTGATCTAAGCTGGTATTTGCGCTTCTCGTTTGCCTTGACACTCCTGCACTAGATAGCCTGGGAGCGGCAGCAATTTCAGCCAGATTTGGGATTGGTTTGGCAGCAGAGGGGTCAGAGGGGGCAGTGGCAGTGGAGGGGGCAACGGCAGTAGAGGGGACAGTGGAAAACATATCGTCCGGAATCGTTACCCTTTTTTGAGGACTCGATGGCGGTAAGGGCTGCAGCGAAAGATCTGCAGGCGGGGGTGGGGGCAGTTCTTGCGGGGGGACTGGAATTTGGGTCAGGGTGAGGTCAGGAGGTGGGGATGCAACCGGGGAAGGTTGGGGGGAGGCGATCGCTGTTGTAGGGGAGGGAGCGGGAGAAGAGGAACCAGTTGGTGGAAAGACTGAAGGTACCGGAACAGTCAAGGGTGTGGCAGGAACTCCTAAATTGGGACTGGGTTGGGATTTCTCTGACGATTGACTCGCAATCTGAGGGCTGGTTTGGAGTGGGTTCGTATCTAGAAACTTAATCAACAGTGTCGTTAAACTCGCCGTGACCACTACCACTGCAGCAGTGCGGAGCCACGCAGGTGGTGTAGTCAGCCATTGAGGACGGCTGAGAGTAGGGATGGCTATCGCTTCCGAAGCGTATTCATCCAAGGCTGTTGCCAGATCCGATAACTGAATCACGCTTAAGCTCAGTACTTGTTCAGAACCCTGAGGTTTCAAGGAGCCCAGCACTAACTCATGGGTGAGGAGACCTCTGGGTTGCAGGTGAATTTGAGGGAGATTAGAAGCCCCTGCCCCTCCTGTTGCAGTTGAATCGGGCTGGGTAGTGAGGGGCACCGGTTCAGAGGTTGCCGTCTGTCTAGAGGATTCCGCATCTGGATTGAGGGCATCAGCTTCAGAAGAATTGCCTTCATCTGAGACTGCAGAGGGGATGCCTGAATCTTTTAGGTGTAGGGAAGTGGCTTGTAAGGTTCCTTCTGGTTCGTAGGTTAAGAATTTTTGTACATAGGTTTCGACTGCTGTACACAGCGCTTCGAGTTGGGTGCGATCGCCCTTGAGCACCACCCGTTGTTCTTCAGGGATCTGGGGTGCATCAAAACTCAGTTGAAACCGGAGATGTTTGAGTACGGATTGCCCTGCCCAACGTGATAGGGGAGATTCAGTCGCCGTAATCTCCAGGGTGCAGGTGGGAGCGGTGTATTGTCGCAACACTGAATTAAACCTACTTGGTAGATGGGGGATAAATGGTTGGAGACGGATTGGGAGCAGGAAATTAGGCAGCCCTTAGGACTGAAACCTTAAAGGCAGAACTAATTTTTTCCTAAAAGAGCTAACCATAGACGACGCGGGCCGCTAGGGCTGCTGTAAAACAATAAATCAATCAACAACTTGAGTGCCAAGTGGGTAAGGGTGTCTGGTGCAGTGTTTTCTCCATCCTCCATGCGGTTTTGGTAAGTATTACTGAAGGCATCGAGATAATCTCCTAACAAGGCAGCCTGATGCGGTTCACGGTTTTGTGCCGTCAGTTGTTCCAGTAAGGCAACCGCACGACGAATTAACTCCTGGTGCTGTTTTGCCAGATGGCAACTAATTAAAGTCAGCGATCGCGCTTCTTCTACATCCAGCTTTTTCCGTCCTCCCTGGCCTTTCCGCAGGGGGCTTGACTGGCGCAGTCGCCAGAGGGCCACTCGATCGGCCACCATTTCCTCTAGATTTAGGTCAACGGCTGCCTGAAGCATTGCTTCCGATCCAATTCCGGCCAGGGCTTCTAGTGCTAACAACACCAGATCAAGTTGGGCTTTAATATTGTCTAACTGGACTGGATCAACTTGCAGTTGGACAGGGTAGGGCAAGCCCTCGGATGCAGATGGTGCAGGAGATGGCTTTACTCTAGGCGTAGGCGGCATAATTCTAGGATGCAGGATTCAACGAATTCCAGAGCGATCGATGCAGAACTTGAAACGAAGAACTGAGCGTTAGGCATCAGCAATAGGCTATCTCACTCTAATATTTCTGTTGAGCAGATTACCATCTATCTGAGAGGGTGTTTGAAAAGTCCCCCGTTGAAAAATCTCCTGCAGCCTGGGAACAGAACCCAGCCTGAGAACCTGTTTGAAAAGGGTAGCGTGACCTTAAAACAGGCTCTTGATCCCACCCTGGAAGCACCGAAAACGCTGATCCTATCGTGCAAATTGAGAGGGATTCTCGTCCTCTATCTCACCGGAGAGGATTTTTCAAACAGGTTCTGACGCAGGCGATGAAAGCGGGTTAAAGATTCAGCAAGAACAGTGACCTTTGAGCAATAACTACTACCCTCAGAGTTTTCAGATATTGTCCAACCTGAATCCAGCAGGCATCGTGTCAGGTGAGGGAGCATCCCCTGTGCATTGGTTGGGAAATTTTAAATAAAAGATAAAATTTTGTATCTTAAGCTACGATTAAAATCCCAAGTGATATCATGGGGAAAGAAATCTACTTTACTTGAATTCAAAAAGCTGTCCACCATGAACAAAATTCGTCAGGAAGTTTTAACAAAAGCGATCGCAACTCATCGGTCTAACTTAAGACAAAACCTGCAGCGTCGCTTAGAGGTAGCAAGATCTAAGGGAGATGAGAGTCTGATTCGCCT
>JAYKHH010000490.1:0-4415 GCA_035285265.1 Leptolyngbyaceae cyanobacterium
TTACTCGCACACTCGGACTCACGACTTCCATCCCGAATTGTTGCCGGAGAATCGTTTCCATCGAGGGAAGCGCCAGTCCTTCCGTAAAACTGCCAAACTTTGATCCTAAGCCGCCAATTTGTTGACCTAATTCCCGGAGTTGGCGACCCGTTTCTTGGAGTTGACGATCCGTTTATTGGAGTTGGCGACCCGTTTCTTGGAACTTCCGATCTGTTTCTTGGAACTTCCGGTCTGTTTCCTTTTGGGCTTGGAGGAGTTCTCCTAGGAGTTGCCAAACCTCGTCAGCAGTTGTAGCCATTGTATTTTCTTTTTTAATTTTATTTAAGATCCAGCCCGGTTGATCAAGGCGATCGCAATATAGCAATCCTCAATGAGTTGCCAACGGGGTGCAGGCATCCTAACTGCGCTTAGCGACTTGCGCGAAAATAAAATCCCCATGATGCGTTACGGCTAGCGCCTAACCCATCCTACGCTGGGTACACTATTTAATTGCAAATCCCTTAGGTTTAAAGATTGTATCGAAGAAAATTCAGTTAAAGGGTCTTTAAATAATCTAGGAGATCTGCCATTTCTTGGGGACTCGGCTGAAACTGGGGCATGGGAGGGGTTTTACCACTAATCACCTGACGAATCAGACTTACCTGAGATTTACGTTCTGAAATGCCCTTAAGACTCGGCCCCACGCGGCCATCTGCCTGAAATCCGTGGCAACCTGCACAGTTCATTTGAAAAATGGCATGACCTTGAACTGGATTCCCCGTCAAAGATAGAACGCTTTTGATGTATGGGTCAGACATCTGCCACTGCCGCACCCCTAAAGTCGCTAAGAGAATCGCCAAGAAAATTCCCAGAGCAATCCATGTGATTCTCTGGATGACGGATTCAGGCTTGGCGAGGTTGTTATCCAACGGTGCTCGGATTTAAAAACAGATGTATAAGTAATTTTTCAATCAATAACATAGCTTAAAATTTCTAGATAATGCAGAATCTCCACAAATTCAGATGGATTGCGGTCTAGAAATGCCCCTGATGCATGGTCTCGTCTGCCATAGAGACCGAACTGTGTCTGGATCCTGCCCGTCCTAGGATCCTAAAGAAATGTTTAAGATTGGTAAATCTTATGAACAGACCTTCCTCACCTCCTGAAAATTTAGAGGATAAGGACGGCCTGTTCTAGCCGCAGAGTTATTGGCTTCTCTGATTCCAGGCTTGGGCAGCCTCCGCGATCGCCTGATCCACGGTTTTCTGATCCAACATGGCAGCTTGAAGATTCGTGTAAATAATCTTCTGGAGCTGTTTAATATCCTTCATGGCTGGAATGAGAACCTGGGCATCCTGCATTTGGTTCGCACTAACGGATCGGGCCTTTTCGACCGGGGATGCATTGGCAGGAAGAATCTTAAAGTAGCTATCTGCTAGGGCTTTGGTGGTAGACGGTAACACATTGGCTGCCTTCGCAAAGGCCAGTTGATTGTCAGAATTGGTGACAAACAAGGCAAACTTAAGGGCTGCATCCGGTTGATCGGTATCGCGAGGAATGACCAAGTTCATCACCGCTACATTTTTCTTGCCCGTTGACCCGGTGATTTGGGAGGTGGAGGCAGAAACTTGGGCGATCTGAGGGGCATTCTTAGCGATCGTGTTGAGGAATTCTGGGCTAGAGGCCAGGATGGCGGTTTCTCCGGCTTGGTATAACTCGATGGCACGGCGATGGCCCTCGGTTAAAACATCTCTGGGTAGCAAACCCTTTTTATAGAGATCCACCCAGTATTGAAACGCTGCTTTACCTTGGGGGGTGTTAAAGGCAGCTTGCCCTTGGGCATCTACAAGCTGTACTCCCATTTGTACCCAAGATTCCAGCACCTCGGCGGAATCCTCTGGAACTAAGGTGGCAAAAAAGGCATATTTACCTGTTTTTTCCTTAATTTGCTGGGCGACCTGGGCTAACTCCGCATAGGTGCTTGGCGGTTGGCTGACACCAGCCTGTTTCAACAAGTCCGTATTATAAATGGCAACCCGTGTGGTCAAATACCAAGGAATCCCAAAGCTCTTGCCATCTAGGGTGCTAGCCTGCCAAATTCGGGGTAGGTATTCTTGACGCACCTCTGGAGCAATCTTGTCATCCAAGGTTAACCAGGCATTGCGAGCTGCCAGTTGGGACGCAAAATCTGGGTTTAAGTTCACCACATCCGGGGCCGTTTTAGCGGAGACGGCTGTGAGAATCTTGCTTTCCATGGCTGCCCACGGTACATCAACCCAGCGCACCTTCGTGGTTGGGTTCTCCTGCTCAAAGGCAGCAATTAGTTTTTGAAAGTAGTCTGTAAACTGGGGTTGCAGTTGCATCGTCCAGAACTCCACTTCCTGCG
The DNA here is from genome assembly GCA_035285265.1 of Leptolyngbyaceae cyanobacterium. Lineage (GTDB taxonomy): Bacteria > Cyanobacteriota > Cyanobacteriia > JARCMD01 > JARCMD01 > JAYKHH01. The sequence goes on from JAYKHH010000490.1 coordinate 2,367, forward strand.
GCTTAGCAGCAGACGGCTCTCCTCCTGAGTTAGAAGGAGCCGTGTTGCAACTAATTAGCCAACTCAGCAATAGTCCTAGCAAAGCAAAGATGCCAAACTGTTTCCAGGTCTTTAGGTGTCTCATGGGGATGGCTTTCTAACTTCTATAAAGAGGGGGGGTGCGATAGCGAAGCTGACCGAAGGTATCACGAAGCTGACCGAAGGGATCGCTGGTCTGAGCCAGCAAAGGTTGTCCGATTCATATTAATGACTTTTGGGGACGGCCTCAGCCCAATTTCCTTGTTTGCGAACATTTTTTTGGAAGATCTATACTCAATTTTCTGAATTATGTGTAATATCGCTGGTAAGTCTATTTTATTTGGGCTCACAAAACTCAACATAGATAGTAAAGATCACAAGAAAGCGCTATACCTAGGAGATGCACAAAACAGTTTCTACCATGGATAGGGGGATGCCAAAGATCAATGGGGTTGAGACGCATCTAATCGTAAAGCATGTTTTTATGGTTCAGAAGTGGTTTCAATGCTCGATCCGGGAAATAAACCTGCCTAGGGTCGCCTGATAACAATCTATAATTTTAAGGTTTGTATCCTTCTTGTTCTTAGGGTGATTCTGAACTAAATTAGTTACGATATCTTGCCACCCCTCTTGCTACAGCTATTTTTTCTAATTGACTCAACTCTCTAAACTTTACCCATCAGTGGATTAATGCCGTGGTTAACGTCTTGAAAGGACTATTTTCATCCCGTGCTAAAGGGGTTGGCATCGAGTTGACCCCAGAGCGGGTAAATATTGCTCAGTTACGGAAGCAGGGCCAGGGATACAAATTGGTTACTTTGGCATCCGTCGAAGTTCCAGAAGGAATTATCCAAGAAGGTCAGATTGCAGATCCAGTGGCAATGGCTGGTGTCATTCAGTCAGCCTTGGAGCAGAGCAAAATTAAAGCCAAGCGGGCTGCGACCGCAATTCCAGGGCGGGAAGCCGTGACTCGTTTGATCCCAGTCCCTGCAGAACTCGATGATCGCGAACTCCGGGAAATGGTGCTGAATCAAGAAGCTGGGCTCTACTTGACCTTTCCCCGCGAGGAAGCTGATGTGGATTATCAGAAGCTGGGAGTCTTTACCGATGAAGATGGTATCGAAAAGGTGCAGGTGCTCCTAGTCGCAACTCGCAAGGAAGTTACTAATACTTACCTCACGACCTTTGAACAGGCTGGCCTGCAAGTGGATGTGTTGGAGGTGAGCAGTTTTTCTTTGATTCGGACAATTCGAGAACAATTGCGGCAGTTTTCCCCCCAAGAAGCCGTAGCGATCGCCGATATTCAGTTTGAGAGCACAGAAATCTCGATTGTCGTGGATGGCGTTCCACAATTCTCGCGTACCGTTCCCATTGGTACCTTTCAAATCCAGAGTGCGTTGAGTCGAGCCATGAACTTGCCCCCTTCCCGCAATACAGAATTGCTTCAGGGAATGACCATTCCCCTTGTGGCTACAGATACGATTGGGAGCACCACTAAAATTGGTGGCACGAATCCTGGTTCGGCTGCCATGCTCAGGATTCTAGGAGAGTTGGCGGACGAACTGCGGCGCTCGATTGATTTCTATTTGAATCAGGGTGAAAACCAGGAAGTCGCGCAACTTCTCCTTGCAGGTCCAGGGGGAGGCTTAGGGCAATTGGACGAGTTCTTTACGCAACGTTTAAGTCTGCCGACTAGCCGTATAGACCCGATTGCAGCTCTATCCCTAGAGGTGTCAGAAGATATTCCCCCCATTCAAAGACCTGGATTAGGCATCGTACTAGGCTTAGGACTGCGAGAGATTTAAAACTATGTATAGTCTTGACATTAATTTTCTTAATGATCGCGAAGGGCAGGCCACAGTTGCTGCCAAACCAACTCGAGCAAGTGTTCCGATGGGAGAGCAAGTCCCTCTCATGATTGGTCTAGCAGTAGCGATCGCCCTGCCTGCCCTAGCAGGGGGGGTGTGGTTTTTCTTTCAGATTCGAGTTACGAGTTTAGAAGCCCAGCAGCAGGAACTCCAAACTCAAATT
>JAYKHH010000491.1:0-8494 GCA_035285265.1 Leptolyngbyaceae cyanobacterium
TCGGATCTGAGCTTTGGAGTCAGAGAAGAGGATAGTCGTCACCCCTGATCCAGCAGAAAGCCAGAACAGTGATGAAGACAGCCTGAAGGGAGTTTCATCGAGCATTATAGGTCTTGGGGCTGACCCTACTCCCCAGCAGTTAACAATAATTCAAACTGGGTAAAGTACTACTCTTATTAAGGTTGCGACCTTGAATCACTTGACCATACCCCTCAGGAGGATCTAGCCCGGGGTGATTTCCTTAACACAACCCCCAATCCTGAGATAAATCTTAATAATTCTTGGGATTTTTTATCTTTGAGGATCTGCTGAGGCGATTGCTATAGCAATCCTCTTTGAATCATAAACGCCCACCCTACGGGAAGCGAGCTGCACCCCCCAACCCCCTCTCCCAAGCAGGGAGAGGGGGAGAAGAAATTTATCACTCACTTAGGATTGCGATAGAAAAGAACATACCGAGATGGAGATTCTTTTGGCTAACATCAGCCATCTCTTTGGGGGCGCATTATTTTTGGGAAATCTGCTGACATGCATGACTGAGCCGTCCAGAAGGTTCACAATTAACTCTCCGTGGGGAGTTCTTTCCAATCTCAAGTCTCGGTTCGCTGCTACTAAGGCGGCAAACTGTTCTTGGGTCACAAACAACCCGATTTTCTTGGGCAACTCAATGGATAGGGCTTCGGTTTCTGCTCTAGAGGGCGTCTGTAGCATCTTGACCTCTTATGCAACAGACATTGGGTGAACTACTCCTACACTCATGCTCACATACGGAGTCGGCTTCTTTAGCATCCTGAGACTTTCGAGCTTTTTGGAGTGAGGCACCGATTCGGCTTGGGTTTAAGGGAGCCAACGAGGATGAAAGCCAACGAACGGAAGCTCTTCGGGTTGAATGGTTTGGGCGACAGAAGCATCATTCACCAAGGGTAATAACCAGAGGCGATCTGGCTTTGCCTCGACCTTGGAGTTCGGAGCTTGGTCTTGGGCGCTCGGTTGATCAAATAAGAGGGCCAAGCCATCGGGAGATAAGCTCATCTGCACATTGCGTTGACTGGGTAACAGCAATAGGGGTTTAAGTTGTGCAGTTTTCAGGTCTATTGCTGCCAGGAAGGGTTGCTCCTGGTATACCTCTCCAGGCAACAATTGGGTCAGCAAGCAGTAGAGCGTTTGCTTAAGGGGATCAAATTGGGCATTCAGAATAGAACCACTCGTGCGGAGGATTTCTTTTTGCATCCCTTGATTGGTCACTAAAAAGAGCGATCGCGTAAAATCCGTATTAAACTTCACCATCGCCGCTTGCGAGCCATCCCTGGCAAAGCTCAGCACCATACCAAACTTGGGTAAAAAGTCTAAGGGATCTGCCTCGGGCTGAAGGGGAAGAATGGCTAACCCCTGTCCTTGAGCGATCGCCAAGGAAGCACTGTCAGGAGTAATCAGGAAATCTCCACCAGGCTGGTTCTTCAAGGGTTGCGGAGAACGATTGGGCTGGAGTAGCCAGAGGCCAAAGTCCCCTGGATTCTTCCGATTCACGCGCTGCACCACAATGGATTGTCCATCGGCTGACAGATCAAATTTCAAGTTTTGGTAATCTTTGCTATCCAGTAGCAGCGTGACTTTTCCGGCCAATTCGCTCGCAACGGGGGGGCTTGGCTCTTTTCCTAGTCCCAAAAAGTTGAATATTGGGGTCGTAGAAGGTTGGGGTTGTTTAACCGCAATTCCGGTAGTAACGCTGTATAACTGTTGATTAATTAACCCTTGGGGTAGGGTCGTTTTCCCGGAAGGGCTAGGAGGTTGGCGCTCTGTAGCAGAAAATAAAATGCGATCGCCCTGTGGATAAGGCTTAAACTCCATCACAACTAGATTTTCAGGGGTCAGGACATGGGGTTCTCGTTGAGTCATGTTATAGAGCACCAATCGGCCTTCCTCTTCTCCCGCTGTGCCGATATACACAAAGCCCCGATCTCGCGTCCGAAACGAGCCAACAAAGGGTTGGATCACCGACCGTTGAGACCCTTCAGCGGTAAACCGATCCTGTGCTCCTTGGAGTTCTAGTTGGTAGCCAGTGCCGTAGGGAGCGGGTGTAGTCAGGGTATAAGCCATCCGCCGTCCTGCCCAACTAACTTTTCCTGGGAGGGGAGGCACCAAGCGCAGATTTTTTTCTACACTGGCATGATCCATTGGACGAGTAAAGGTGAGGATAAAGGCGATATCCTCGGCACCCACCTGCTGATTTTGCCAACTAAACTCACGGACACGAGGGGCACTGTGATCGCCACTCCAGATCAGCATTCCAATCAATAGGCTAACTAGCAACATCAACCCAATCGCTACCCGATCCAAGGGCTGGGTCAATCGCTTAGAGGTCTTTGCTGGATTAGACATGCTAGTAATCGTAGGGATTCTTGGGCTCTGGAATGGGTTTGAGGGTGCTGGCCTGAATGGTTAATTGTCGCCTACCCCCTAGGGTTTCTGTAATCATTTGTCCGGTAACTTCTAACCAAGTATCGGGTTTATAGGCGGAGCGACTCTGAGACAGCTTGACCGGTATGCCCACGGGATAGACATCCGCTGCACAACAGGTAATCACAAATCGAGAAATAAAGAAATACTGGTCTGGGAGTTCAGAGGCGGGTGGATAGGTTACAAACCCTTGCACCTTAACCTTTTGCCCCGTGTAAGCATCAGGCTCTGGATAGGCATTCAGGGTACGTACCCAATCGATCAAGGTTCGTTCCTCGGGTCGAGCTGCACTACGAAAGGATTGGGCCTTCGCCCGTGTCATCGTTAAGCTATCAGTTAAACCCCGTTGAATGGCAGTTTGACTAGCAAAGGCTCTCGGTTCAATCACAAAGCCTAGAATGGCGATCGCAACGAGTAGGCTACTGCTCCAAATCGGAGGAAAGAGGGTGACATGTTGCGCTGATGTCCCCATAGCTGATGTCCCCATAGAAGAACTAGCGGGTTGTAACTTCAGTTTTTGGATCACCTTGAAAAGTAGCAAGCCACTAATCCCTAGTAAGACGATTCCAGCTGCAATCGTCAGCCACATATAGTTGGGGTGAATCAGGATGTTTAGCTTGCCATTCAGCCAGTACTTGAGAAATAAAATGCCCCAAAGAGAAAGTGCCATTGCATCCAACCAAGCTGGGGGCGAGCCACTGCCCCAGGGTTGGCGACGCTTTCTGCGTCGGGAAGTTGAATTAACTGACATGCAAGTTAATAAAGAGGGTGAACAAAAAAGTTAATAGAGATACCAACCCGAACATATAGAAAATCGCTCTGGGTTTAAAAATCGATAGCATTAAGCCGACCCCTTTGAGGTCAATCATGGGCCCAAATACCAGAAACGCCAGCAACGCTCCACTCGTAAAGGTAGAGGCAAAGGAGAGGGCAAAGAAGGAATCAACGGTGGAGCAGATAGAGACAACCCCTCCCAGTAGCATCATGGACAGAATGGAGCTGATCGGGCCTTGGCCCAACCCTAGAATGACCTCACGGGGAACAAAGACTTGGATAATGGCGGCGATCGCACTGCCCAGAACCAAGACGCTTCCCAGTTCCCGGATCTCCTGCACCGTATTTTCCAGTAATAGTTGCAAGCGATCTGCCAAGGGTTTAGTGGTGATCGAGGGGGCGGCCATCGCTGCTAATCCAGCGGTGTCCATACGGATTACCTTTCCAGGCTGACCCAGCAAGAATGTACCGGATTGCAACAAATGAGTCGAGTCATTGGCTGCCTTCGCAGGATCGGTACGAGGCTCAACGAGGCTACGGGCGATCGCGGGTTGCAGAAAAGGCCGTAGATCGGTCTGAACGCTAAAGACCCAACCGATGATAGTGGCGATCGCCAGAGATAGGCCAATCCGCCAAAACACAATCTCCGGTTGGTCGCGAAAGGCCGTCCACGTAGACCAAAACACAACTGGGTTGATCGTAGGGGCTGCCAGCAAAAACCCCACGGCTACGGGAGTAGGGGCACCTTGCAACAGCAGTCTGCGGGCTACAGGCACATTGCCACACTCGCAGACTGGAAATAGAAACCCTACCAAACTACCCATTAAGGCTCCTAGCAAGGGGTGTTTGGGCATGAGTGCAATCAGCTTGCGCTCATCCACAAAAAACAGGAGCAACCCAGAGAATAAGACTCCCAGGAGCAGAAACGGGATCGCCTCCACTAACAAGCTGAGGAAGAGGGTAAAAGCATTATTCAGTTGATTCATGGTTGAACCTACGCTGCAAGCATTAATCCCGGTTATCAGAGTGTTGGCGACGGGCAGGAGCACGACCATACCGCTCTGTCATCGTTTTAAGGCGCTGCTGAACCTCTAAGGTTAAGGCTCCTGACGGATACCGCCAAGCCCAGTTCCCTTCAGCCTTGCCCGGAAAATTCATCCGAGCTTCTGTCCCTAAACCCAAAACATCTTGGAGTGGGAAAACAGCTTGATTGGCTACCGATGCCAAGGCTAGACGAATCAAATCCCAATGAATGCCTGCAGAACTGTTACACCCCAGATATTGCACCACAGATTCTTGTTCCTCAGGAGCCAGTTGATGGAACCAGCCTAGGGTCGTGTCGTTGTCGTGGGTTCCGGTGTAAACCAGGCAATTACGAGGATAATTGAAGGGCAAGAAAGGATTGCCGGAATCAGAACCAAAAGCAAAGTGCAGAACTTTCATGCCTGGGAACTCAAACTCGTCCCTAAGGGCTTCTACCTCTGGGGTAATGACCCCCAAATCTTCCGCCAAAATGGGCAATTGCCCCAGCCGTTGGTTCAGCACCTTAAAGAAAGCGGTTCCGGGAGCCTCTATCCACTTTCCATTGATAGCTGTGGTTTCGCCTTGAGGCACTGCCCAGTAGGCTTCAAAGCCTCGGAAGTGGTCAATACGAATTAAATCCACATAGTCCAGCATGGCCTCAAAGCGTTGCACCCACCAATGAAAATTAGTCTTTTGTAAGTGCTCCCAGTTATAGACAGGATTACCCCAGAGTTGCCCCGTAGCACTAAAGTAATCGGGGGGAACTCCTGCCATCAAAGCTGGTTCGCCCGTTTCCTCATCTAAACAAAAGTTCTGAGGATGGGCCCACACATCGGCACTGTCATGGGCCACATAGATAGGGATGTCGCCAATAATCTGAATGGAGCGCTGATTGGCATAATGCTTTAGCTCAGACCACTGGCGAAAAAATTCAAATTGTAGATATTTGTGGTAGAAGATTTCGGCAGCCAAACGGCGTCGCCACTGATCCATCACTTCTGGCTGACGTTTCGCGATCTTAGGTGCCCAGGTATGCCAGCTTGAACCTTCGTCTGCTTCCTTCAGCGCCATAAACAGCGCATAATCATCTAGCCAGGAGGATTTTGCTTCACAAAACCCTTGAAATTCCTGCTTTTGCTCAGCGGTCGCGTGGTCTCTAAAGTTATCACACGCCTTGTGCAGAAGGGGTAACTTGGCAGCAATCACAGGATCGAAATCTACGATATCCGACGGAAACTCTGGAAAGTCAGCAAGATCTGTATCTTGGAGAAACCCGTTATCTCTTAGTAACTCAGGGCTGATCAGAAGGGGGTTGCCTGCGATCGCGGAGTAGCACATATACGGTGAGTTACCATACCCCGTTGGCCCTAAAGGCAACACTTGCCACAACTGCTGTCCACTTTCAACCAAAAAATCAACAAAGCGATAGGCTTCTAAGCCCAAATCACCAATCCCAAAGCGACCTGGAAGCGAGGTGGGATGCAGCAATAGTCCACTGGCTCTAGGAAAAGGCATAAATAAAAGCAATATAAAGATTTAACCCAGTACAAGGGTGCTCTGACTGTATCACAGGCGCTGACGCTTGCCACCTATCCCTTATAAGACTTTGCCAAACCTTTTGCTAAATCTATGGGATGGATTACAACATATTAATCCTAGTGTCAGTTAATTGGCTCAACCATCCCAGTGTCCGTCCCAGAAAGTTCAAGCCTGATTCAACAATAGACCCTCTTGGACAATTAAAGCTTCTGCACCCGCACTATCTAGGGGCTCTGAGAACAGAAATCCTTGCACAGATTCGCATTGCAACGCCTTCAGTTGGGATACCTGCTTATTAGTTTCTACCCCCTCAGCAATCACATCCATGCCCAAGTTCCACGCCAAGTTAATAATAGTTCGCACCAGCTCCAGCTTGTCACCATCCGTATCCACTCGTTCAATAAAAGATCGATCAATCTTAATCGTGTCAATGGGAAACTGATGGAGATAGCTTAAGGAGGAGTAGCCAGTACCAAAATCATCAATGGAGATTCGGACTCCCATGGCCTGCAACTTGATCAACGTCGCAGACACCAAGGCTGCATTTTTTAAGATGACACTCTCGGTAATCTCCAGCTTCAAATTTTGGGCGCTGAAGCCAGTTTCCTGCAGAATTTTTTGAATCTGTTCGATTACATCCCGTTGGGTAAACTGTTTTGCAGAGAAATTGACGCTAATTTGTAAAGGAACTAGGGGTGAGAAACGGTCTTGCCAAGCTTGCATTTGCCGACAGGCTTCTCGCAACACCCAGTAGCCAATGGGGATAATCAATCCAGTTTCTTCTGCCACCGGAATAAATTCCGTCGGGGAAATCATGCCATGGATCGGGTGTTCCCAGCGTAATAATGCCTCAAACCCTTCAATGCGCCTCGTTCTTAAGGACACAATGGATTGATAGTAGATTTTTAACTCTTGACGTTCTATAGCCTGCCGCAAGTCATTTTCAATTTGTAAAAGACTACGCGCCCGAGTTTGCATCATGCGATCAAACACTTCATACCGCGATCGCCCTAAGTCTTTTGCCCGATACATGGCTATGTCAGCGTCCCGCAAGAAATCTGCTGCTTGATCCCGCTCTAGCGAACTAAGCGCAATACCAATACTGGCAGCAGTGGCTACCTCGTAGTGAGCCAGATGAATCGGCAGGGCGAGTTCTTGCTGAATCCGTTCCGCAATTTCCGTGGCATCCTGAGCAGTAGCAATCCCTTCTAATAGGACAGCAAACTCGTCTCCCCCAAACCGAGCTACCATATCTCCCCCCCGCAAACATCGCTGGAGCCGAGTAGCAATTTCAATTAAAAGTTGATCTCCTAGTAGGTGCCCAATGCTATCGTTGATCGCCTTGAAACGATCCAAGTCTAGAAACAGAACTGCAAACAGACAATTACCTTCTTGTTTTAGGCGGGTAAAAACATGATTTAACCGTCGCTGAAAAAAAGCTCGATTGGGCAGACCTGTTAAGGGATCATGGAATGCCTCATAAACCAACTGTTCCTCAGCTTGCTTTTGCAGGGTCATATCTCGTGCAACCACTGCAAAGCCCAGGATTTGCTCATCCTGCTGATCTGGTAAGGGCGTTACAAGGGTATGTGCCCAGAAGCAAGACCCATCCTGGCGCACTTGATAGCCTTCGATCTCAAATCGACCTGTTGCGGCTGCCCTGCTCAGTCCTTGTTGAAGTTGTTCAGTCTGAAGCGATTCTGGTGGATACAAACACAACATGGATTGACCTATCACTTCCCCTGCAGGGTAACCATAAATTTGTTGTGCCCCTGGGTGCCAACTGGCAATACGCCCACTTAAATCGAGTTTATAAATAGCGTAGTCTCGCACACTCTCGATGAGAAGTTGAAAAGGATTTATAGGGTCTGGCAAGGTAACCTGCGCCTCCTGAAGTTTTGGATAATGTTGAGTACCTACGGATTGTTGACCTTGCGACTCTGTCATCAGGATCTTTGTAGAAGCTGATATAAAGAAGCTGATATCAGGGGTTCTTACCTATCGTGATTGAGTCTATGCCTTTCAGTAGGGATCTTTCAAACAGCCTCCTAGATTGATTATCTGTGGTCTTTGGAACTGATATTCGCATTGGAATTAAGTTGAGGGACTTTAAGAGTCCCAATCTTAAGTCTCTTAACAGCGCAGATCTATCTTCAGATTGCTGCGAAGCCAGGGAACCGACGGGTTGATTTTCTTGTCGTCAGTCTGTAATGACCATAGAGCTTCCGTGAACTAGCTTTTAGATTTAATACTAGAGTTTAGGACTTTTAGATATGATGCGATCTTTGCTGAGTGGCATGGTTCTCGGTGCAGTAGTGTTCAGTGGTGTACCGGTGACAAATCCTGGCAAGTGGATGGCTTTTCTCTCTCATAATCTGTCTCAGCAGGAAGCGTTACAGTCTCAGAGGGTCTCTCCTGCAGTCATCAAGCAGGCCAGTAACTCTATGAATAGCTTAGAACAGGCAGTTCATAGTCAGATTAATCAATATCGGATCCAGCGTAGGCTATCGCCTCTCACGTTAGATGCTCGGATCAGCCAGCAAGCCCGCCTCCATAGCCAGGATATGGCTGGCAAACGAGTTCCCTTTAGTCACCAGGGATTTGCACAACGTATGCAAGCGATCGCCGCCGCAATTCCCTACAGCGCTGCGGCTGAAAACGTGGCTTACAATCAGGGCTACCAAGATCCAGGCATGCAAGC
>JAYKHH010000492.1:0-2649 GCA_035285265.1 Leptolyngbyaceae cyanobacterium
AAGTGGGGCAATAGAACTGGGCAAAAAGTCTCGCTGCTCTAGGTCATATTCCAGGGAAACCCAATCGGATTGAAACCCGTGGGCACGACCCACAATTTCGCCCTGACGGCTTAATGCAAAACTAGTGCCATCAAAGATTAAGTCGTCATTCCCGCCAATCTGATTGGTATAGAGAATCGGTTGGTGATATCGCAGTGCACTATGGCGTAGCATCGCTTCCCGGATGCGTTGTTTGCCAACTGTGTAAGGAGAAGCAGAGAGATTCACCGTAAAATCTACGCCTGCCTGGGCCAAATCTGCAATGGGATTGGCAGCATAACTCCGCTTGCCCCAGAATTCCTCATCATTCCAAAGATCTTCGCAAATTGTTACACCAATATGAACGTGGTCTAGCTTAAAGTGATTCGCTTGCTCCCCCGCTTCAAAGTAACGATCTTCATCAAACACATCGTAGGTGGGCAGGAGTCGCTTGTAGAAAATTTGCTGCACCTTTCCTTGATCGAGCAGAGCCGTACTGTTAAATAAAGGCTTGCCTCCATCCTGTTGCGATCGCACATTCTGAGTCACCGTACCCACCAAAACCGCTACCTGAGGCGGCAAATCCCGCGCCAGTTGATGCAACGTGGTGGTCATGGCCTCAATAAAACTAGGATTTAGCAGACAGTCGCGGGGCGGGTATCCGCACAGAGAAAGTTCTGGTGTTAATAGCAAGCGAACTCCTGACTGGGCAGCCCGTTGAGCTGCCTGAAGAATCTTCTGGGCATTGCCTGTTAAATCACCGATAGTGGGGTTCAGTTGAGCGATCGCGACGGAAAACTTTGTGGATGCAGATTCCATATTCTTAGCAGTATCAAAATGAGCCTAATGGGAGGGAGGCAACGAGATATGTCATAATCTTTAACAGATCTTTTAAGGTTAGCTCTGAAGTTGACTAATTTCTAGCCATGAGCACTCAAGCTGTTGATCCAAAAACCCTAGACCGCCACGAGTGTCAAGCCTGTGGTTATATCTATGAGCCAGTAAAAGGAGACGGCAAGAGCAAGATTCCTCCAGGAACTGCTTTTGAAGATTTACCGATCACCTGGCGTTGCCCAATCTGTGGTGCCCGAACCAAGCAGTTTAAGAACATGGGGCCTGTTGGCAATCCTTCAGGATTCAAAGCTAATCTAGGCTATGGTTTTGGTGTTAATACTCTCACACCAGGACAAAAAAATGTATTGATTTTTGGAGCGTTAGCCCTAGGGGTTTTATTCTTCCTGAGTCTATATGGATTGCAGTAAGCAGCTAGGGTGAGGGCATGGTGAGGCATTCTTGTCGCTCCATTCTCATCAATCGCTTGCTACTGAATTCCCATCAACTTCCTTACAAAAATTCATAGGAAGCCTCTCAGGCTTCTTAATAATTCTCAAGATATTTGGGCACTGGCTGGAACGTAATGCACTCAATTGTTAACAACCTGAAACGAATTGGAACGCTGCTAGCAGTGGTTCTGCTGTGTGTCGGATGTGCAGGGTATTTGCCATCCCTTAGCTACAACCCCTGGCAAGTAATCTCAGTCCCTACTGAGTCGTTCCTATCAGACCTCAGCTTTATCAATCCCCTTCATGGTTGGTTGGTCGGTAGTAGTTCTACCTTGTTAGAAACCAATGATGGCGGAGAAACCTGGGAGTCTCGAAATCTAGATTTAGATGGACAGAACTACCGCTTCACCTCCGTAAGTTTTTCGGGTCAAGAGGGTTGGGTGGCTGGACAACCCTCCATCCTCCTACACACCACTGATGGAGGTCAGTCCTGGTTGCGCGTGCCTTTGAGCAGTAAGTTGCCAGGTAACCCTAATACGGTCACCGCATTACAGCCTCAAACCGCTGAGATGACGACGGATATTGGAGCTATTTACAAAACCACGGATGGGGGCAAAACCTGGAAAGCGCTTGTCCAAGAAGCTGTTGGGGTCGTGCGGAATATCCAGCGATCGCCCGATGGCAAGTATGTAGCCGTTTCTGCCAAGGGCAATTTTTATTCTGTCTGGGAGCCTGGTCAAGAAGCATGGGTACCTCACAACCGCAATAGTTCTCGCCGAGTCCAAAATATGGGCTTTGCCGAAGACGGACGGCTGTGGATGATCGCCCGTGGGGGACAATTGCAATTTACAAAGGCTGACAATCCAGAGGAATGGGATAAGGCCACCAGCCCAGAGTTTGTTACCAGTTGGGGCTTCCTCGATCTCGCCTATCGGACTCCCAATGAAATCTGGCTCTCTGGGGGAAGTGGTAACCTCCTGTGTAGCTTGGATGGAGGACAGACCTGGCAAAAAGATCAGGGCGTACAGAATGTGCCGTCTAACCTGTACAAAATTTTGTTTATTACACCTGAGCAGGGCTTTATTATTGGTCAACAAGGCACTTTGTTGAAATATAAAGGTGCCGCTGACTCAGTCTGACACAGGCTATTGCTGAATTGAGGGATATTTTATCTGGGTAGTACTTCCCCCATCCAATATCCCTAAACGAGTAATCGCTGAAACGTCAGTCTTTAAGCTTGTGAGTGTTTCACAGGTTTCGTATGATAGGTAATGAGCTTTTTACAAAACCTCATTCTAAACATCGACTTTGACTACGCAAAAGTCGATTTCCCAGCCTCAACCAGAGT
>JAYKHH010000493.1:0-3575 GCA_035285265.1 Leptolyngbyaceae cyanobacterium
CCACTTGCGGTGGGACTCCAGAGACCGATAATCAGAAATAAAAGGGTAATCAGAAACTTGAGGTTCACCCAAGCAAGGTAAACAAAAAAGAATTTTTTTAATAGAACTTTTTCTTTGAAGAACCATAAGGTAATTAAGAACAACGGAATTAAGTACTTTGCAATACTTCCCGCCAACATGAATTGAACATGGGCGATCAGGTCATTGTCGGGTGTATAACTTCCAAAGTAATAGTTGAGGGTTTCTAAAAACTCATCAAACCCCTTGGTTCCGATCGCCTGAATTAGGAGCAGGTCAACCCCTAAAATTCCAATAAACCTTGCAAACATTCCATCAGAGGCTCTCTCATGCAAGAAGGTCTGAATTTTTGGATAGGAGTTCATCACCCTCATTTACCGCTCTAGGAATATCTCCTTGTGGATGCCCCATAGATTGAGAGCATCCACAAGAGGAGTTGATCGTACGTGTTGATCGCACTATTGCCGTGCCATCACCATTCGCACTTCTGCTTCTGTATCCTTGATCAGATCACCACTGACATCGATCGCGATGGTGTAAAGTTTGCCCGTGTAGGGGAAGGGGCCTTGATATTCATCAGTGACCGGAGACCCCGGATCGGCACCAACAGCAATGCCACTGGCTAAGCCCAGGGAGAGCGGAGTGGTGACGGGCATCTCCACCTGACCCACGAGTTTGTCGTCAATGTAGAGTTGTCCACAGCCTGCCGCACCGATTCCGTTGTGGATGTCGGGTTCGCCAGTTTTCTCAAACTCATAGCGCAACTGATGGCGACCCTCTGGTACTGGCTTATTCGACCGAACGTGATAGAAGGTGCGTGCTACGTAGTTGTAGGTGTAGCAAAGGCTTCCATCTTTGACAAAGAAGGCATAGCCACCGTCAATGCCGCCCTGGGAAATAAGGACACCCTGATCGCCTAACTTAAAGTCCACATCAGCGGTAATGCTGTGGGATCGATTCAGGATAATTGCACCCGCATTGGTCGGTACTTCCTGGGTTCCCGGATAGTAGGTATAACGGGTACGGGAGAGAGCAATCGTTGGACGTTCGTCCCCAAACCGCAACTGACCGCGCCCATCCACGGGAAGAACGTTGTATTTGCCTGCCTCCACATACCACTGGGCAATCATTTCAATCAACCGTGCCCGATTTTCGGCGGCAACATTGTGGTTCTCAGCAAAGTCCTCAGCCACATGGTACAGTTCCCACGTCGTGGCATCTAACTCCGTTAATTTTTCAGCGGAAATGGGCATTCCAAAGCCCTGTCCCGCTTCAGCAAAGGACGCTCCAGGCCAAGGGCAAACGGCTCGCCAGCCATCGTGGTAAATCGAGCGATGACCCATCATCTCAAAGTACTGAGTCTTATGCTGGCTGGGAGCATCGGCGGTGGCAAAGGTATGGGCAAAGCTAATCCCCTCAATTGGAGATTGGGTGACTCCTCGGATAGTTGCAGGGGGTTCGAGTTTCAATGCCTCCAACACCGTGGGCACAATGTCAATGGCATGGGCATACTGGGTGCGGATTTCCCCTTTTGCCTGAATGCCTTGAGGCCAGTGAACAATGAACGGATCGCTGATGCCACCGCGATAGGTTTCCCGTTTCCAGCGACGGAAGGGGGTATTGCCCGCCCAAGTCCAACCCCAGGGATAGTGATTGAAATATTTAGGCCCACCCAGTTCTGCGATCGCTGCCAGGTTTTCCTCCAGCGACTCTGGTACATAGTTAAAAAACAGATTTTCGTTGATTGACCCTGTTGCCCCCCCTTCGGCACTGGCTCCATTGTCGGACAGCACCACAATCAAGGTATTGTCAAATTCATCAATGGTTTTTAGGAAGTCCAGCAGACGACCGATATGATGATCGGTGTGGGTTAAGAATCCGGCAAACACCTCCATCATGCGAGCGTAGAGTTTCTTCTCGTCTGCTGAGCAATGCTCCCACGGTTGTACATCGGGGTCGTGGCGCGACAGTTCCGCATCCGCTGGCACAATCCCCATTGCTTTCTGTTTGGCGAAGACTTGCTCTCGATAAGCATCCCAGCCCTGATCAAACTTACCTTTGTAGCGATCGGCCCATTCCTGCGGTACATGGTGGGGCGCGTGCATAGCTCCGGTGCAGAAGTAGGTGAAGAAGGGCTTACTGGGAGCCACCTGCTTGGCATCGGCAATGAAACTGATGGCCCGATCGACTAGATCTTCCGTGAGATGGTAGCCTTCCTCTGGGGTTTTAGGGGGTTCCACCCGGTGATTGTCGTAGGTCAGGTCAGGGTAATACTGGTGGGTGTCACCGCCCAGAAAACCGTAGTAGCGCTCAAATCCCCGTCCTAGGGGCCAGCGATCGTAGGGGCCTGCTGCCGAGATCTGGTCGGCTGGGGTGAGGTGCCACTTGCCCACGGCGTAGGTGTTGTAACCGTTTTGTAGCAGCATCTCCGATAGGAAGCCATTCTCGAAGGGAATATAACCATTGGCACCCGGAAACCCTGTGGAACCTTCTGTGATGCAGGCCATGCCATTGGAGTGGTGATTGCGTCCGGTGAGGACACAGGCACGGGTTGGTGAACAGAGCGCTGTGGTGTGCATATTGTTGTAGCGCAACCCATTCGCCGCCAAGCCATCCAGAACTGGCGTTTCAATGGGACTGCCGTAGCAACCAAGCTGTCCAAATCCGGTGTCATCCAAAATGATAAATAGGATATTAGGTGCCCCTTCTTTAGCCCGCAGCGGTTTGGGCCATGCTGGGGAGGAAACATCTACCGTGCGACCAATAACGCCATTGAAGGCGGTTCCGGGTTTATATTCTTTGAGTGTCATATTTTTTATTAAAGATTTAATAGACGAAAAATGGAGAATTAGAAATCAGCGAGGGTAGCCACTGGCACGCAACCGCCAGGGCATCGAAACTATGCCGACACACCTTCCGGTCTCTGGCGGTAGTTGTCAACCAACATATAGACGCTAATCAGAAGTACCCATAACGGGAAAGCCAGGGAGATCCAACCCAGTCGATCTAGATGCTGAATCCTGAGCAGCATGATTGCCGCTAACCCGTAGCCTAGAAACGCCATCCACCGTGGAATGGTTCTGGTGCGGATAAAGAGGGTGGAGGTGGAAATCATAAAGACTCCCGCCATCTTGAGCATGTAGGTGTTCAGAATCTCGCGGGCAATGGTGCGACCGAAGTCGTAATAGCCGAAGGCTAACAAACGGTTGGCTTGAGGGTTGTACAGCAGAATGACGGCCCCGGTCACTGCTGCCAGGGAAAACAACATGGCAAGGAATAGCAGCCCGCTACCAAAAAATACGGTGCTCAGAAACCGATCTTCACTGTCTCCTAGGCGATCGCGTACCACGCCCATAAACCAGAGGAAGGCAATGCCCGCAAAGGGTACCAAGTTCAGGGCGAGGAGGATGGTATCTCCTTGGGTAGAAAGCCATGCCCCGCCTTCCCGCAAATTAGCAGGGGTACTTGTTAAAAAGAGTCCCAGACTAATCATGAATAAAACCGAAAAGATGATGCCAGCAATGGCTGCTGCTTTCGGTGCTTTCATGCTGACACGG
>JAYKHH010000494.1:0-2604 GCA_035285265.1 Leptolyngbyaceae cyanobacterium
CTTTGGAGTGCTATCGGATTATCAATTGCACTCGTTGTCGCAATGGGTTTCGCCGTTGCAGAGGTTGTCCTATGATGCAAAATCAAAATAGATCGTCCCAACACACATTCCATTCACATCAAACAGAAGCCGTGATCGCGCTTTCTGATTTGTGTTTTTCCTATTCTGACAACCCTGATGTTCTCCGCTACATTAATTTGAATGTTCATAGGGGTGATCGGCTAGGCATCATTGGTCATAATGGCTGTGGTAAAACCACATTGTTTCTGCTAATTTGTGGCGTTCTTATCCCCAGATCTGGCGAGATTCGCTTACTCAATCAACTGGTTGAACCTGGAACCTTCTATCCTGAGATCGGTTTAGTCTTTCAAAATCCTGATGATCAGTTGTTCTCCGCTTCAGTTCGAGATGATGTTGCATTTGCTCCGCAAAATATAGGGCTGTCGGAAGAAGAAGTTGAAAAACGGGTGACAGAAGCCCTTGTTGTTACAGGTGTACAGGAACTAGCGCATCGACCACCGCATCATCTATCAGGCGGCGAGAAACGAATGGTGGCGATCGCAGGTGTGTTAGCCATGCATCCGCAAATTATCATCTACGATGAACCGACTGCTAATCTCGATCTACGCGCCCGTCGCCGCCTGATTCAGTTTCTCCAGAAGTCTCAAGAAACGCTAATGATTTCGTCTCACGATCTGGAGTTTGTGTTGGAGGTATGCGATCGGGTCATTCTTATGAATAATGGAGAGATTGTTGCCGATGGATTTCCCTATCAACTGATGAATGATGCAGAATTAATGGAGACGTATGGTCTGGAAAGACCTCATTCTTTGCGTCCCCATCATCATCCGTCATAAATCAATTCACTCAACCGAGTCTCCCGATTCTAATCACCCGGTCTATCTACTAACGTTGCGGTTCAGGCCAAGGAATCAACGCATCTTGCGACAGTTGCCGAGCCACAAGATAAGCCCCATAACGATTCAAGTGACTAGGATCAGAGAAATAGTCGTTGGCGGTGCGATCCCATAGCTGACTCCAATCCCGGAAAAGAAACCCTTTTTCTGTTGCTAAGCGCAGCATGGACTGGCGAAATTCTTGCTCATGTTCTAGGCGGAAGGAGTCTAAGTATTCCTGGGTTAAGGGGAGATTGACAAAAACCAGCGGTATATTTTGCGCTTTAAGGAATTTCAGCAATGTGCCCATCGCCTCAAACTGCTTGCCTTCTAATTGAAAGTCCTCGTAATCACTATCAAAATTCCCAGCTACCCGAGCATATTTTTGATAATAGGTAGCAGGATTAAACCGTACCGATAACGGCAGAAACCCATCCTCATCCACGGTGTAGATCAGTGGATTGGGAGTAGCTGCCTCGTTGGAGGCTGGGGAGGTAGCTTGATAGGTCTGAAGCGCTACGGTCTGTTCTACGGTCATCTTGGGCTTCGGCAATACCTTGGCGAGTTCCTCCTGTAATAAAATGCTTAATTGATCTCGCTGAGCATAGGACGCAGAAATCGAGGCTAGTTTTAGGTCTAGCCAAGCATTAAAAGCTTCATAGCTATTGGCATGGTTTAAAGGTGCTCCTGTCTTGCTGACGGGAAGTCCGCCCACACCAACAGCCGTGGATGGGTCAGGGGATAAACCTCTAGATGCAGCATCAGTACTATCACCATTAGCTTGGATTGTGGCGCGCAAGGGTCGCCCTTCGGCTAAACGCCGAAACCCTTCTGAAACAGCGATCGCATTATAGGTAATATCGACCCGACCACTATTAAAGGCTCTGGCTCCATCAGCCCACACAATCAGTTTGGGTAGTTGGCTAGGTTGCAGGATTTGACGGAGTACCAAGTCCACCACTTGGGCCGTAGCACCATTCACACCAAAATTGAACACCTTTAAGCCTGGATATCCTTGGGCAGCCAGGGATTTTTGGAGGGTGACCGGATCAATCCCCCGCAGTGCCCTGGAACTACCGATAATCAAGATATCTGGTGGCCCTGATTCGATCAATAGCTGATCATAGAGGGCTAGTTTTTCATCCAATTGCTGAGCATTAAAAGTGGGATAGGGCGATCGCGCCACCAATTCCACCGTAGCAGCCTTGGGTTTGAGGGGTTCTGCGGCTAAGGATAACGTTGAAGGGGCTAGGGTCACACTTTTATTGCCGGGTTGGGTAAAGCCTGAAGCGTTAAAGGTTCTTTTACCCCCCTGACCAGACTTTTGCAAGGATAACTGGGGTAAGGGTGAAGCGACTGAACTCACTGGCTCAACAGGAGATGGGAGTTCTACGGGGGGAGATGCCTTCGGGCTAGACTGAGGGGTGATAGCTGGGGCTGCGGCAGTCGCCGCTGCCAATTTAGCCCTAGCTTGCAGGATTTGCCCTAGGACTAAGTCACCCCCAAAGGTCAGTAATAACCCCGCCATTCCCCAGATCAAAAATACGGTTGTGCCCGTATATCCTACTTGCCCTGGTAACTGATCACTCGGTAAGAATAATCCAGTGCGAAGCAACCATCGCTGGATTGTTTGGGCAATACTTTGGCTGGTTTGAGTCAGGCTAGTCTGGACATCTTCAATGGTTAAGTCGGGACGATGGATCAGCGT
>JAYKHH010000495.1:0-13085 GCA_035285265.1 Leptolyngbyaceae cyanobacterium
ATGTACCTGGTGTGATGTCAAGTGTTTGAGTAGGTGTATCTGTTGCCAGTGGAGTGTTGGAAGTGAGGAGATAAAGCGCTGGACTATTCAGGTAACAATTACCTGTAGCATCCATAAATTCAATATCTTCCCGTATTAGCCGCTTAATGACTAATCTAGAGAGCTTCTCTGCAATTAGTAACGGACGGCAATCCTTAGCCAACCTTTGTTTTAATGTGTTGAAATAATCAAAGACGGATGAAAGAGTTTCAATTGTGACATTAGATTTGATCTCAACTATGTAAGTTACAGAATCTTGAGGGCTATGAACCACAATCAGCCCATCTGCCATGACAGTCTTGGCGAGATAAGGCATTTCCTCCACTTCTGTGTCTATTTTTAGATGAGGTAATCCTTCAAGTTGTGCCAGACACTTTTGCAATAGTGGGTGTTTCGGTTGCATAGGGTCATTGCGTTCCAGGTAATTTCATTCTATTGGCGATTCCATCGTTTTAAGCAGGTGGGCGTAGTTAAGCCGATGAATCTGAACCGTCCAGACCCATATTTCTTGAAAAGCTTGCATCATCGATGTCTCAGCTCTTTGAGTCTTCATCAATAGTGAGCCATTATAAACATGCAGGAACGAAGACATTGGGGTTCAGAATTAACAGGTTTAAGGAATCTTCGATTTCTCAAATCTGTGGATAACAACAAGTTTGGGGAGAGAGAGCTGGGGGTGAGGGCAGGTCGCCGAGCCAATTGTCCGGAGGATTCTAAAGATTGAGGACTTTTTTAACCAACTCAGGAATCTGGGAGGGCTTATCTGCAACAGGAATATTGGCTCGTCTCAGGGCAGCAATTTTGGTTTCTGCGGTGCCAATATCTGGCAAATCTTCTAAAAGCGCTGTGCCGTGGGAGGCAATAATGGCACTGGCATGACCCATCGGCGTATCCTTAGGGGCCGTGCGACCGGCAATGTAGGCGACCACTGGCTTATCAATCACCTCAGCAATGTAGCGGGCAGCCACTTCTTCCCCATCTCCGCCAATTTCCCCGACCAACACGATCGCTTCTGTTTTGTCATCTTCATCTAGGATTTGCAGCCATTGGGCAAAGGAAGAACCCAAAATGGTGCCGCCACCAATTCCCACGCAGATTGACTGTCCTAAGCCCGTTCGGGTGAGTTCTAGGGCAATTTCATAGGTTAGGGTGCCACTCCGGCTAATCAGACCTACTGGGCCAGGGGTATAAAATTCGCTGGGATGGGTACCCAGCAATAACTGTCCCGGCACAATTAGACCGGGACAATTCGGGCCAAGGACTAAGGTTTCCGTTTCCTCTGCCTTTCTAATCAGATGCACCATATCTAAGGGGGGTACCCCTTCGGTAATGATGATGATTTGACGAATGCCCGCCGCGATCGCCTCCAAGGCTGCATCCAATACCAAATAAGGCAGGACGAAGATAATCGTGGTATCAATTGCTCCTACTTGATTGAGCGCCTGCTCCACCATGTCAAATACCGGAACTCCTTGAACCTCCTTGCCACCATGGCCCGGACTAATCCCAGCTACCAGATGGGTGCCATAGCTTTGCATCAATGGGACATGGGTTAAGCCAAGAGGTTCTGTAATCCCCTGGATCAGTACCTTGCTATCGGGAGTAAAGTTCATAGTAAGGAGTGGATGAGTGGTCGCCTGGATGGACTGATGACAAGCTTAGAATTAGAAGCTTAGAAGAGGTTTAGAAAGGGGGAG
The DNA here is from genome assembly GCA_035285265.1 of Leptolyngbyaceae cyanobacterium. Lineage (GTDB taxonomy): Bacteria > Cyanobacteriota > Cyanobacteriia > JARCMD01 > JARCMD01 > JAYKHH01. The sequence continues at coordinate 1,737 of JAYKHH010000495.1, forward strand.
CGTAACATTGCAAAATGCACCGCCACTCATCCCAGTATGACTTTAAAGGCTGACTCTAGCGTTGCAACCGATCTGGATGGTTCGGATACTTCCTACAATCGGGGATTTTTTCAATAGCCGCTTAACGGGATTTTGCCAGGGTAATGGATTGGGAAACTGCATCATCTAAATGATCGACGAGCGGTACCTGAACCTGGGCTAAAGTCTCCTTTGCTAGGTCAAGTTGGTTACCTGCTAGCCGAACAATCAGGTGCGGTAGCAAGGGAGGAATGGATTTTGAGGACGCCGGGGTAGCCTTGGGCCGAGTCTGAGCATAGTCGCGAATCACTTGGGCAATGTCATCGCAGGATGTCACTGTACCCAATATATTCACCAACACAACCTTCACTTTTTTGTCCTTGGCGATCAGTTCCAACCCCTGCTTAACTCGCTCTTGTAAGGTAGTGGGATACCAACCACAGTAAGACTCACTACCAATATTGAGGAAGTTCGCTGGCTTTCCCCCTGCCTGATATACCAAGTCTAAGGTGGTCATGGTCAACCCTGCGCCATTGCAGAGGATACCAATGTTGCCCTCTAGGGAAACGAGGAGGGGTGGCTCTACAAAGTGTCCCTCTGGCTTAATTAAGGAGTTCTGAGTCTCCCGATTCTGCGTGCAGTTAGAGATTTTGGCGGCTAGCAAGGGAGATTCGCGAATCAGGCTGATCAAGTCAGAATGACGACCTAGGGCACCATTATTCACCGTTACCTTGCCATCTAAAGCCATTACCTCTCCGCTCGCATTAACGCCTAAGGGATTAATTTCTACGGAGTCTAGATCCTTCTGCACAAACAATTGGTACATTTTCTCAACTACTGCGCTCACAGATTGAATTAAGGTTCCGGTTAACCCCATCTTCACCGCTAATCTTCGAGCATAGAAGGGAGAAAATTCCTGCTCAACCACGACTTGCTGCATCTGCTCCATGGCTGACTCAACTCCAATCCCTCCCTGCTGAGAACCGAGGAGAACCGGGCGGCGGGCAGAACTATCGAGGGCGATCGCTAAGTAGAATTCGCGATCGGCATCGTACTTAGCCTCCGCCAGCAGCACTTCCGGGTATTCACCCATAATCGGCAGATTAAAGATCGTTTGAGCGGCTGCTACGGCATCAATGGTGTTGGTAACAAACTTAATGCCCCCTGCTCGGCCCCGACCCCCTTGCCGGACTTGAGACTTGAGCACCACAGGATAGGGCACCTTGAGCCCCTTCACATCTTTAGAATGATCAATCCGTTGAGACGGTAATACCGGAATCCCCATCTCATGGAACAATTTTTTAGCTTGGTACTCTAATAAGTCCATTGGGAGTAATTTTGCAGCTAACTCTCACTAGCCTATCAGCGATCGCCCGAACCTAAAAGTTCATAGGAGACATCTGAACCCTCAGATCCCTTCCCTGTAGAGGCTACGTACACAGAATTACTATACCGACAGTGTATCAATTGATTCGTTTACTGCCGATTCCTCTACTACAACACCTTCTAGTGGAGGAACCTCTTGACCTTCCCAAGCACTTAAAAGGATGGCGTTCGTGGTGTTACCCACTAAATTCAACACCGTTTTAAACCCATCAATCAGCCGATCGACCCCCGCCACGATCGCCACGCCTTCTAACGGCAACCCTGCAGCGGAGAGCACTGTCGTCATCGTAATGATTCCAGAACCCGGCACTCCTGGGGTGCTGAACGAGACTAAAAACGTGCTGAGGGCGATCGCAAACACGAGAGAAGGCGTCAGGGGAATCTGATAAACCTGGGCAATAAACAGTGCATTAAAGCCTTGCAAAATTGCCGCACCATCCCGTTTCAATGCGGCCCCTAGGGGAAGCGCAAAGGTGGCAATATCTTCCCGCATTCCATAATCTTCCTGGGCATTTTGTAAAGCCAAGGGCAAAACCGCATTAGAACTCGCTGTACCAAATCCTAGGGAAAAAGATGGAAAAAAGCTTTTGAAATAGTGAACCAGATCCACCTTCAGGAACAACAGAATCACCAAGTAAAACCCAACCATCACCAGGGTGCTGATAAACAAACCCAAAATATATAGAAATAGCCTCATCACCAAATCTAAACCTTGGGTCGCCACCACGGAAGCAATCAAGGCAAACACCCCCAAAGGTGCCACGTAGAGAATCAGGGAGAGCACCTTTTCGCTAATCGCATAACCGCTTTCTACGACCGCTACAAAGCTGGCTGCCTTAGCTCCTACGAGTTGAATACTGATACCAATCAATGCGGCTGAAATAATCGTTTGTAGGAGATTGCCCGTACTCAACGCTTCAAAAGGATTCACCGGTACTAGGGTGACCAACCAATCAATCAAGGAAGGTGGGTTTTCGATTTTAGCCACCTCAGCCAAGGTGAATCCCGTCACCCCAGAACCAGGGTGCAACACGACGGCAACTACCATGCCCAAGACCACCGCAATCCCACTGGTGATTGCATAACTAGACATTAACTTCAGCGTAAATCGCCCCACCTGAGAAGCATTCTGAATTCGGGTTAACCCCAAAATCAGTGAGCAGAAAACAATAGGAACCACTACAAACTGAATCACCCGCAAAAATGCTTGACTCAGGGGTGTCAGCAGATAGTGATCTAACGGCAAAATGACCGTGGGGAAATATCCATTTAATAAAGCCCCAAAAACAGCCCCAGCAGCAAGGGAAGCCAGGATTAGCGTGGATAGATTCATGAAATAGCCTATTGGTAGGAGTTACAGGATGCTTGGTGCCAGGAAATTGTTTGAAATCCTACCATCGTTTTCTCTGTTCCCTGATCTTTTTTCTGCTTCCTTAACTACAGCAAGTTTCACGGGTATGGAGATTGGTCTGGGTAGGGGCTTAAAGCATTGCATCCCGATAGATCAGCAGTCTTCCTAGAAAGTATTGCTAATCAGAATCCCAGAAGGGCATGGCAGTGCCATGCCCCTACCTTAAGGAGATCTACTATCAGGGGCATTGCTGAATCGCAGAATCCACTGATCTGAAAGTCCCCGAAGGCTCCCGTTTAGCCCCCAATTCTGGGGAACCTGGAATTTCCTTCCCCCCAGAATTGGGGGGTTAGGGGGGCGCATTCCTACCCGGATCCAGCCATGCTCTACGAGGGAACTCCCTCTCAAGCTAGAAGCGAAACCAGGTGAACACTCCTCACAATCACTAACAGGACGTGAATTCGATAGCCCGATTTTGCGTGCGCTTCGCGCACGCAAAATCGGGCTTTTAGGAAGCTTTCGCGGAGCAAAAGCTTCCTAAAAGCCCTTTCGTCGAACTGACATTAACAGGGATTTGCGTGAACCACAAGTCGGAGGGACTTTAGATTTTGATTTTTCTTCCTTCCTATAAAGTGTGATGAGCCAAGGTCAATCTTCTTCCCAAAAATCACCTGTCACCGATGCGAATACAGAACTAGCAAAGGAGCGCAATCGCATCGCCGCCGAGCGCACGTTAATGGCATGGATTCGGACTTGCTTGGCGTTGATTAGCTTTGGTTTTGGCATCGACAAAATTGTTGCCGTTTTGCGAAGTCAACAGAGGGGCTACAGCCCTCATGCAGTCACTAGTACCCGTTTAGTCAGTCTTAGTTTTATCCTGCTGGGCTTATTTGCCTTGGGTGCAGCAGCGATTCAACACCAAAGAGCACTGAACCACATTCAAAGGCCAGTGGGTTATCGCTATAGCCCTCCTTGGTCCATTGGATTAGCGGTGGCGATCGCCCTCCTTTTGATCGGGGCATTTGCCTTCATCGCGGTTTTGATTGGGAGCATCTCTTACTAAACCCGACGGAATGGGTTGGTAGTCCAACCTTTCATCGCTTAAGGAACACACCAGGGATGAATCTGAAATCTATTCCAGGCCGTGTATTGACCTATATTTTGCAGGATTTAGGAAAGCTTGAATACTCCACAGGGAAATTGGCGGTGGCGATCGCACTCATCGCCTTCTCAATTTGTACGACGCTCACCTTCATCGCCCCCAGCGACTCGATAGAACCCCCTGCCTCACCTGCTCCTAATCATTGGCAGTGTGGGTTGGCTATCAATCTTCTTATAAAAACATGTATACAGTCTTTACCAGTCAAAACAAAATTCCCCTAGAAGTTGATCAGACACCCAGGTGGAATCAAATTCATCTCATTGCTCTGATCGGTCTCTTGATTCGTCTAGTCGTCGTCTTTCTATCTGACCAAATCTATCAACCGGATGAGATTTTTCAATACTTAGAACAGGCCCATCGGTTGGAGTTTGGCTATGGCATTATTCCTTGGGAATATCGTTACGGCATTCGCTCTTGGATATTGCCGGGACTACTTTCCATTCCCTTACATATTTTCCATATTCTACGAGTTAATGATCCCAATATTTACGTTCCAAGTATTAAGATATTTGCCTGCATTTTATCGATCTCTCTGATCTACGCTTCATACATCATTGTTAGAAATATTGCCTCCGAAGCGGCTGGAAGACTTGCCAGTATCTTCATATGCTTCTGGTACGAGTTAGTGTATTTCGCAAGTAAAGCTACCCCTGAAGTCTTATCCACCTACTGCCTAGTCTTGGCCTTGGCTTGTGTTGTTGTAAAGCCCAATAAAAAAATTACGGTTGCCTTGGGTTTTCTGGGTGGATTGGCAGCTATATTGCGGTTTCACTATCTACCTGCCATTGCAGTTCCCATGCTTTTAGCCGCCTTTAGGTGGAAAAAGAGAGAAGTTGCCATTTCTGGAACCATTTTTCTAGGCATGATTGCCCTAGCTGGATTCATCGATTATTTGACCTGGGGTGGATTCTTCATCTCCTACTACAATAACTATCTCTATAACAGCGTCTATAAGGTTAGCGAAATTTTTGGAGTCAATTCTCCCCTATATCTGGCCAAGCCCTTCATACTTGCTTCAAGTGGAATATTTTTTATAGCTGTACTTATATCTCTATTGCCATCAAAAATTAGCAGGACATGGATACTGCTTCTCTGTGCATTCGGCATTATTGTGCCTCACTCCTTAGTCGCTCACAAGGAATATCGATTTATTGTGGCGGCAATTCCTTTCTTGGTGATGTTAACAGCTATTGTCGTTGCAGATTTGAGATTCCAGCTTAGACAGTGGAACGTGAGTTGGAGAAAGGGGTTCTCCTACTCCCTAATAGCTCTGTTTATAGGTATTTCGATCAATGGTCTACTGTGGAATCTTCCATTTCAGAATCAAGTTTATGCAAAAGGCTCTCCAATTCACCGAGAGCCTATTTTATCCGCCTATCTGTTTTTGCATAAAGAGCCTGATCTAACTTCGGTTTTGAGTGCTTACACAGAATGGTACTGGACAGGTGGATACTATTATCTGCATCGCAATGTTCCTATTTATTACCCAGATCAACTTAAAAAGGTTAGTGACGAAGATTATGGTTTACATATCAGTCATATCGTGTGTAACAAAAACTATCGCTCGATTCCTAACTTCACCCCTATATTTACGGCTGGAGATCTAGAGATTCGTCAAGCCACTCCTGTCCCCCACCGTCCCCTCAGGCTCGATGTGGACACGGTCAATATTCCTCAGATGGGGGTCGATGATCGATTTCAACCCACCGTGAGATCCCATTTGAATTGAAGAGTTGAGGAAGGCAGTGGTCTTTAATTTAAGGATGCTCTGCCCCTACCAATCACTCCCTGCACCGCCACCATCGCTGCTGCCACCCCCAAAATCGCTGCTAGAAGAACTGCTGTAGCTGTAAGAATCATCGCTACTGGAAGTACTGCTGCTATAGGAACTATAGCCGACGCTGCTATTTGCGGAGCTAACCTTCACGGTAGGGGGGTAAATGGGTTCCTCATGGTCACAGTGCTGACACTGCCGGATTGAGGTCACTTTTTTTGATCCTTGCTTAGGAAATTTTTTGTTCTTCTTGGACTGTTTTACATCCACTGTAATGACGGTGGGATAGCTGCACGTAGGACAAACTCCCTCTGGCTTCAAAAGAGTAGTTTTACAATAGCTGGTTTGGCGATCTGGCTGAGGATGGCAGCGATCGCAGGAGTGCAGGGTATAGGTCGCATTGCCCAAGGCGATCGCCGTCAACTCTGGTGGCGTCAACCACTGGGTAATCGCCTCGCCCCCCATGGCTTTGGTGACGGTTTTGCAGGTTTTACAGAAATATTGCTGGACTGCTTCACGGGTATCCAGTCGCATGTCATGGATGATATGGGTTAAAAGCACCACCTGGTAGCCGATAGCCATCAATAGCCCCGTTAATGAAATAGCAACATGGCTGGGAATCTCTAAGTATAAAGCTATACCAATAAACACAGCTCCAGCGACTAGGGCCGGAATCTGCAGGACTAAAATCAGCCAAGTTTGCTCCCATAGAGCCTGTCCAAACCGATGACCTGCATAGTGCTGAATAGGAGACTGAAACGTCTCGGTCAGACGATGCAGCCAAAAACGATCCACCCCCATCCAAACTAGAACACTCACCAGGGTGGTACATAGACTGATGGGAAGCATGGCCCAGAGTTGGTTAAAGGGAGTCAGCAGCAGACTAGCTAAGGGGGACTGAGATAGCAACCAGGCATTCAGGGAAACTGCGATCGCTACCATCCCCATGCCGAGCATCCCCATGCCCCCAATTGCAATTTCACCCAAGTTAGGAATTTGGATCTGAAATACCATGGGGTTTTGAAAAGATTCCTTGACAGTGGGGAGTTGCTGACCCCAAGTTTGGATTTGAACAATCAGCCAGATGCCTCCCAGGAGGGAGATCGCAATGCCCACCAGTCCCAAACGGCTATAGAACGGAGCGAAGGGAAAAGGCTGAAAGTTGATGCTTTGTAGTTGGGTGGCGATCTCTTCCACCCCGTTTAAGACTCCCTGATCAAAATTCTGGCTCTGAAACGCTGGTTTAATCTGGGTGGCAATAATCTGGGCAACTTCCGCATCCGATAGATAGGGCTGAATCCCTCGGCCCGTTTCCACTTCAATCCGGCGTTCCTGCGTCGCAACCAGTAGCAGTACCCCATTATCCAGTCCCCGTTTACCAATCCCCCAGGTGTTAAACAACTCCGTGGCAAAGGCTTTGACCGTTGCAGCAGGGGCTGTATCCGGCACCGTCACTACCGCAATTTCGGCACTATTGCGAGTCGTGAGTTGGGTAATCCGTTGATTAAGTTGCGCCTCTGTCTCACCACTCAAAACTTCGGCAACATCACTCACCCAGGTGCCATTCACTTGACGGGGATTAGGCACATCCCCAATAGGAACTGCCAGGATCGGTTCGCTGGGCAGCAGCAAACATACTAAGCAGAAAATCCCAACCAACAGTCGAGGTACCCACCGCCATCTTTGCATCATGGACTTGTTTCCGTTCGATTTCAAGGAGGTAGCGATCGCTGGAACGTTGTATCTTCCAGTGTTGTCGGTCATTCTCCCATATCTGCCAATCTAGAACCCTTTTCCACCGATTTTTCATAGGTGATGAAGCTTTTAAGGGCTGCCGCTAGGTTTAAGACCGCTTGAAAACTGTTCTCTTCTCTAGATAGAAAACTCTGATAACAGACATTATCATCTGTATCACCCATGCCAGGTGTTTACTGGTCTTACGGGACTGATTGTCTGAAGCTGCTTCACTGACAAAACTCTATCGCCCTCCCCCTACCCTCGAATCACGGTGATGGAGCGTCCGGCGGGACTGAGGGCAAGTTCGGTGGTGGTGCGATCGCTGAGAGGCAATAACCCCGGACGGCGATCAAAAATCACTAACCAGCCGGTGTCTAAACCTAACCCGGACAAATATTTGTCGAGTTGCTTTAAACCTTCCGGTAAGGGATCGGGTTTGCCCTCGCGCCACACTTTGAGTTCCATCCCTAAGGTAACGGAGCCATAACGCACACAGAGATCCATGCGCCCCGAACCAATCGCGTATTCCCGTTCTAGGGTGCCGCCGCCATTCACCACGCGATGTAAAAAGGCCATCAGCACTAAATGGGGAGCAATTTCCGGATAAGGAGTGCTTTTGAATAACGGTTCTCCGTGTTGTCGCCAGAAGTCTAGAAATGCCTCTAGTAATTGCACGGGCACGAGTTCCCCCGTAGGACTTAACCATTTCGGTTCCAGGACTCCCACAAAATAATTCAGCCCAGCTACTTACTCTCGATTTCACCTGTTTCAACCTTAGAATCTGTTTGTGAAGTCCTGATCTGCATTCCGATAGCCCCCCTAGCCCCCTAAATCCCTCAATTCTGGGGGACTTGGAATCCGATCCCCCCAGAATTGGGGGGCAGATGCATGGGGTTAGAGACGTTTCAAACAGCTTCTTAAACGAGACTTAAACAGTTTGTGAGTTTTAAACATTGAGTTTTAAGTTTTGCGTTAGGATGCTTTCAAACTTTGCACATTTACAGATCCAGCATGAAGTCAGCAGCACGGGTTAATCAGGTAACTCCTTCCTTAACGTTGGCGATCGATTCCAAGGCAAAAGCAATGAAAGCTGAAGGCATCGATATTTGTAGCTTCAGTGCCGGGGAACCGGATTTTGATACTCCAGAACATATCAAGGTGGCAGCCCAGCAAGCCCTCGATCAAGGGAAGACCCGGTATGGCCCCGCAGCCGGAGAGCCAAAACTACGCGCTGCGATCGCCCGCAAGCTGCAAACAGAAGATAACCTGCCCTACCAACCAGAGAACATTCTGGTCACCAATGGGGGTAAACATTCTCTGTTTAACTTGATGCTGGCCCTGCTGGAACCAGGGGATGAGGTGATTATTCCGGCTCCCTACTGGTTGAGCTACCCTGAGATGGTCAAACTGGCGGATGGAGTGCCCGTGATTGTGAAAACGGATGCGACCAGTGGCTATAAAATTACCCCCGATCGCCTGCGTCAAGCCATTACCCCCAAGACCCGCCTGTTTGTGCTCAACTCCCCCTCCAATCCGACGGGAATGGTGTATACCCCAGACGAGATTCGCGCTCTTGCTCAAGTGATTGTAGAGCAGGATATCCTCGTCGTTTCCGATGAGATCTATGCCAAGATTCTCTACGACGGAACCGAACACCTCAGTATTGGAGCCGTCAATTCAGAAATCTTTGAGCGTACCTTTATTAGTAGTGGGTTTGCCAAAGCCTATTCCATGACCGGATGGCGGATTGGCTATCTGGCTGGCCCCCTGGATCTGATTAAAGCGGCGACGACTCTACAAGGGCATAGCACCTCTAATATTTGTACCTTTGCTCAATATGGAGCGATCGCCGCCTTAGAAGGTCCCCAAGATCGGGTAGAAACCATGCGTCAAGCCTTTGCTGAGCGTCGCCAATTCATGTTTGATGCCCTGACTGCCATTCCTGGCTTAACCTGTGCCAAACCGAATGGAGCCTTTTATCTATTCCCCGACATCAGCAAAATTGGGTTGTCTTCCCTAGACTTTTGTAGTTCGCTGCTAGAAAATCAGCAAGTGGCTGTAATTCCGGGCATTGCCTTTGGAGCCGATGATCATATTCGCCTATCCTATGCCACCGACATGGCAACAATTCAAAAAGGCATGGAGCGGTTAGATACATTTGTGCGCTCCAAACTCTAGTTCAGAACTTACGCAGTTGGTGAACCACCATGACCGATACAACCAGACTTGACCGCGTAGAAGCATGGTTAGAGAGTAGCGCTCGTGCAATCCAGGTGTTGACCGATAATGTTGCCGCCTTTAGATTGACGGTGGCAGAAGACCGAGGGCAAGCCAAAGAGGAAAGACAGGAACTCAGACAAGCCATGTTAGGTATCGCCAACCTACTGGCTTCCTTGGATGAAGATAGACCCACTCTGTTGAGACGACTGAGTGCGATCGAGAGCAAAATAGATCGACTTCTTGACCAGTCAGAAAATCCGTGAAATCAAAGCATCAAGCAAGTAGCCCTCAAAGATCCATGAAGATCCCCCCAAAGCTGATTTCCCCTATTCTCCAGCAAGTCGCTAATTTGTTGAGGCATAATGAGTCCTATAAGCTCAATGCAGGCGTTGCAGTTTTCCCGTGAATTCTCCGTTAACGCCTAGAAATTGAGCCTAAAGATGTGGGTTAGCGTGTAATGTTTAAGGTTTACTCCGAGTCTTTATGTTAGTATCCCAATCCCTCGATTACACAATCACTAGCTTGAATCCTCTGGATATTTACGCGGGTGCTCCAGCCAACGTAATTCCTATGGTGGTAGAACAGTCTGGTCGGGGTGAACGAGCCTTTGACATCTACTCGCGCCTATTGCGCGAACGGATCGTTTTTTTAGGTACCCCTGTTGATGATACAGTTGCTGATTCAATCGTGGCTCAGTTATTGTTCTTAGACGCAGAAGACCCAGAAAAAGATATTCAGCTCTACATTAATTCTCCAGGTGGATCTGTTACCGCAGGGATGGCGATTTATGACACCATGCAACAAATTCGCCCAGATGTGGCTACAATCTGTTTTGGCTTAGCCGCAAGTATGGGTGCATTTTTACTGTCAGGTGGAGCAAAAGGGAAGCGGATGTCGCTCCCTAGTGCCCGGATCATGATTCACCAGCCTTTAGGGGGTGCCCAGGGACAATCCGTGGATATTGAGATTCAAGCTAAGGAAATTCTTTACCATAAGCGTAAGTTGAATGAACTGCTGGCATCTCATACAGGGCAATCCCTGGAAAAGCTAGAAGCAGATACTGATCGAGACTTTTTTATGTCCGCAGTTGAAGCAAAAGAGTACGGGTTAATCGATCAAGTCATTTCCAGGCAGTTCCTTCCTACACCGGGAGAATCTGTTGTTGCACTGAAACCATGAGGCAGTTTATGTCCAAGTACGACTCCCATTTAAAATGTTCTTTCTGTGGCAAATCTCAAGAACAAGTTCGCAAATTGATTGCTGGACCGGGGGTCTACATTTGTGACGAATGTGTTGACCTGTGTAACGAGATTTTAGACGAGGAGCTGTTCGACTCTAGTTCAGCCCCCCAAGCAGCTCCTCGTCGAGAACAACCCCCCACCGAAAAGCGTCGGACTCGTGCGGGTAGTCTCTCTCTGAATCAAATCCCCAAGCCCAGGGAAATTAAAAAGTACTTAGATGAGCACGTAATTGGTCAGGATGAGGCCAAAAAGGTGCTCTCTGTTGCAGTTTATAACCATTACAAACGCCTCAGCTTCATCAACCAAACTAAAACCAGTAGTAGCAAAGCGCCTGAGGATTCTGTAGAGCTACAAAAATCCAACATTTTGCTCATTGGGCCTACGGGGTGTGGTAAAACGCTGCTGGCTCAAACCCTAGCGGATATTCTAGATGTACCCTTTGCCGTTGCCGATGCCACGA
>JAYKHH010000496.1:0-5732 GCA_035285265.1 Leptolyngbyaceae cyanobacterium
AGAGTAGATGCAAAAACCGCTTCAGCAATCTGGACATCTCGATTCAGCCGATCAAACATTGATTCCTTCTTGGTCAGGTCTTTTAATCGCTTCTCCAATTGAGCAATAGCTTGGCTGAGGGCTTGTACCTGGGTGGTCAAACCCGCTTGATCGGATTTCAGGGACACCAAGCCCTGCAAGAGATTGGATCGCGCACCACTGGAACCACTGCTGTCTAAATTCAGCCGGATCAGGGTTTTTTGATCCAGCGATCGCCTTAATAGTAGGGAACCCCGTTTCAGCAAAGCCTGGGAAGCAGCTTCCTGTCTGGCTGTTTCCCGAATTACCATGGGATGGCTAACTCCCCACTTCGATTGGAAAACGGCTAGGGTAGCACTGGCTTCACTGTAACTCTTCAGATTTTGTTGAAACGCTGGATCAGCATGAAGTACAAAAGCGTCCGCAGCCTCCTGTGGCGATAGTCCTAAATCCGTTGAAAGTCCTTGCAATCGACTACTTGTCTGCTTCTGTTGAGCAAATATCTCTACTTTTTGCTTTCGCAGTTGTTCAATGTTGACAAGGAGGTTTTTAATTTGATCCGGAGAACTCAGTCCCGATTGGCTCTTGTAGTCAGAGAAACGTCTTTGGGCTTCTGATAACTTGGTCTGGGCTGCTCGTAGGGAAGCTTGAGTCACCTGATCCCGCCCCTTGGTTTCTCCTGCCCGGAGCCAGTCTAGTCGTTTCACCAAAGCTTGGTAAAGGGCAAACCCCTTTTGTTGAGCTTGTTCAGGACTCTTGCCATTAATTTGAACTTCCATAATATGGCTGTTATTCACGAGCTTGATGCGGGGCTTGCCAAATACCTGAGTCGTTAGACCTACCGCCTTAGCTGCGGCTTTTAAAACCGGATCACTGGTGGCAACATACTTGTAATTTTCTCTAGGATCTGACGAGGAACTATTAAAAGCAGAACCACTAGAGGAAGAAGCTTGACCAATCTCAGGCAGGTTAATGCTAGCCCCAGAGGTGCCCCCTGGAAGAATAAAGGACAACTCACTGGTATAGGTAGGGGGTGTCTTTTTTAAGTAAACGATGGTCATCCCCCAAATCCCCACATTGGCTAAAATGCCTAAAACCAAATATCGTCCCCAACGTGCCCAATTGAGTCGAGAAATTGGCAAAGATGGCAAGTTAGCCAGTCGTTTCATCACTAAAATAGGAGTCGGAGAATTCCAAAGGGAGAAAGAATTTCAGAGAAACTGCGGAACACATCACGGGTATTTGTAACCGTGGAATCATAGCAGGCAACCCCATCTCCCGGCATTAAAAATGGGTTCTTAGCATCATCACGGGAGTTTCTGACCAAATCTTCGACCCGTTGTTCTAATACCTTTGTTTTTCCGTTGAGCGGATCCGTATGAATCAGTATTGCAACCCGATCGGCATTCGTCGCTTGGGTGCCACCGACACAATTAGCCGCAACCACGGCTTGCGTAAACCGCGATCCGTAGGGGAAACTAATGGCTTCCTTGACTGAAGATGAGGAGTTGCTGCTAGCGGGACTGCTCAGATTGGAGGCAAATACCTTAATCCCGGCAGGGGTTATCTGGGAAGGGCGCACCAAGGTATTTTGAAAGGAAGTCTTAGGGACAATCACCTGATCTCCAGCAATCAGAGGCACCTCTGTGACCGGATCTCCCGTAAACACACCGGATAAATCAAAGATCATCTCCTGGTTCCCTCGGATTAAACGAATATTTTTGAGATCGGCAGTAGGGAGAATGCCTCCCGCACTGCGAATAGCAGCAGTAAGAGAACGTTCTGGAGCTAAGTCTCCAGGAACAACGGTCTGGGGAGTTGAGGTATCAGCAGTTCTGGGAAATTCATTGATCTGTACCCGCCCTGGCAGGAAAGTCTCCCCTGCAACGGTAACCTGAATGGGTGCCCATCTTAATATCTGGACGCTGATTTGGATGAAGGCTGGCTGAAAGAATTTTCTGCGAACCAATAACTTGGAAAGTTCTTGGGCAACCTGTGCCGTTTCCATACCCATAACTGATACGAAGCCTAGGTAGGGGATTTCTAGAGTTCCGTCCAGGTTAACTTCGTAGATACCCGAAAACTCATCCCCTTCAGGAATTGATAGTTTAATGCGATCGCCCGGAGACAGGGGTAAGGCAAGTCCTGATCCAGCGAAGGCTAAAACCATGAGGGTAGCACTCCCAAAGGCTACGAGACTTTTCAACATCCAAATAACCCCGTTGATTGCGCCAGCGTTAGAGTACGTAAAGATACACCACCTCAAATGTGAGCATAACAGTTCCCTTGACCTACTGACTACTGATTGGAGTAAGGACAATTGGGTATGGGGTGTTGGGGATTTTCCTGCGGACTTCTCTGTTCACGGTTTACGGTTATGAGTTTCTGAGGAAAGATCGAGGAAATTCACCAAAATAATCGAAATTAATCAAAAACCTTCCGGAAACAATCACCTAAGGCTAGGTATAAGGTAGTGGTAGATGCACCCTGATTTTCCCCCTGGCAAATTCGCTGGGGGGATTTATTTTGAGTCAGGCAAGATTTTGAAGGATACCCCTACATCGCGTGACTCGACCCGATTCAGAATATTGAATATTGACTCATTAACCATGTTTTTTTCCATGAGCTTGTCCCAAGGGCATACTGCAAGAATTTTGAGATGACCCAGGATCAGTGAGATTAAAACAATGCTGACGCTTTCGAGGCATCGTCGCTTGCTTCCACTGAGCAGTTCCCCTCATACACCCTCGGCAGAGTGAAGCTCTGCGACGCAGAGAGCCTATGTCTTCCGATACTGACCTTCCAGTTACATCGCCTGCCTAATAGCTCCCCGAACTCAAGCGTTCAATAGTTTGGTCACTCAATCAGATGCTTCCTTCCTGGCATCAGCTTTTAAATCGCTAATTCCTCCGAGGGCGATCGCTCACTTGAGCAGAACTTTTTACCTATGCCTGAGCCTGCTGAATTGCCTGAGTCTGAGAGCAAGTAGAATCTTCCTATTCAGCGACGTCCTCTTTCACCGCCTATCCTACAATCTGCCAACCCTGTTTTGTTAAAAGCTCTCTAACCAATACTTGAAATTCTTCTAGGGAAATTTGCCCGGATTTATCAGCATCCAAACGAGCAAACAATGTGCCAACTTCATCCTCCAATGCCGGAGTGATACGAAGAATATGGGCCATATCTTTTATAAGCTGGGTGAATTCAGTCAAATCAATTAATCCCGAACTATTGGAATCCACCTTTTCAAAATTCTGCTTACATATTTCATCAAACTCTTGAGAAGTTAATGTCATACCAGGCGTATCTGTCACGTTACTCCTCCAATTTTGATGATTTTATACCAAGTATACTACTAATCTGTAACAAATCCAAACCGTTGCACTTAATTCCTCCAAGAGCGATCGCTCGTTTAACACCAAACTTTTACCCATGCCTGAGCCTGCTGAATTGCCTAAGGATCGTGGATTTAATAACCTGGCGATTAGAAATCGCGGCTATACGTACATAGGCAAAGCCTTCTCGCAGAGTAACCTGCCGACCCAGGTTCAGAAATTACAGGTTATTAAATTCTCATTCCTAAGTCTGAGAGAAGATTTTGATTACCCCGTTCTTACACTTGTACAGTCAACTTTCTCACCAACCTGCCAACCCATTCCTGCATACAATTTTGGTGAGATAACGACTGTGCCATATAACACTTTGAGAGGGTGTTTGAAAAGTTCCCCAGGGTTAGATAGATAACTCAGAACTGGAGAGCCACCCACAGGACAATCTGGCTTTTAAAGCGCCTTCGAGTGGAATACCAGGGAGGTCGGTACTTCACGCCCCCGTTTCACCTCCCCTCTGAGGCGCACCGTGATTTCGATGGCTTGCGATTTGTAAGGAGAATCAACACAACCATGGAACATCCCCGTCTAAACGAAGTTAGTTGTGAGCGAGTTGCATTTGTGAGTTTGAGAAGCCCCCACTCCATTGCTCTGAGCAATTAGCAGCAGGAGTTGCCACAAAGTACCCTAATTCAGAGGATAGAGACTAGGATTGGAAAGAGACCACAACTTTACTAATGCATAATTCTTAACGTTCCGCGTATGGTGACACAACGAATTGCTGACCTCTTGCGTCATGGTGAACCCGAAACTTCCGTCAAAATTCAGGGCTGGGTTCGTACTAAGCGGGAATTGAAAGGATTTACGTTTGTAGAAGTGAATGATGGTTCATCCCTCGCCAGCCTACAAGTCTTGGTAAATCAGGATTTCCCAGACTACGCCGAGGTCGTCAAACAACTCAACACAGGCAGTTCCCTGGAAGTAACAGGGGTGCTTGTGCCCTCCCAAGGCAAGGGGCAGCGGATTGAACTCAAGGCTGAGACCGTACAGGTTTACGGCGAAGCGGCCCCAGATACCTATCCCCTGCAAAAGAAACGCCACTCCTTTGAGTTTCTCAGAACCATTGGGCATTTGCGCCCCCGTACCAATACCTTTGGGGCAGTCTTTCGGGTACGGAATGCCTGCGCTCAAGCTATTCATCAGTTTTTCCAAGAGCGAGATTTCCTGTGGATGCATACCCCGATTATCACCGCCAGTGATTGCGAAGGGGCTGGGGAAATGTTTGCCGTTACCAGTTTGGACTTAAAGCAAGTTCCTCGCACGGAAGCGGGTGAGATTGACTACAGCCAAGACTTTTTTGGGAGACCAGCTTACTTAACGGTGAGCGGTCAACTAGAAGCCGAGATTATGGCGACCGCGTTTAGCAATGTTTACACCTTTGGCCCTACCTTTCGGGCAGAGAACTCCAATACCTCTCGGCACCTAGCAGAGTTTTGGATGGTAGAACCGGAAATGGCCTTCTGTAACCTGGAAGGCAATATGGATTTGGCAGAGGCATTCCTCAAGCATGTGTTTCAGCATGTGTTGAATACCTGCCCAGAGGATATGGAATTTTTCAACGCCCGGATTGATGATTCCGTGCTGGCAACGGCTGAGAATATTATTAATAGTCAGTTTGAGCGGATTACCTATACGGAGGCGATCGCCCTCCTCGAAAAAGCGAATCATCCCTTTGAATATCCGGTCAGTTGGGGCTTAGACCTGCAATCGGAACATGAACGCTATCTCGCAGAGCAACTGTTCAAAAAACCTGTGATTGTGACTGATTACCCGACTCAAATCAAAGCCTTTTACATGCGCTTAAATGAGGATGAAAAAACCGTCCGAGCTATGGATATCCTGGCACCTAAAATTGGTGAAATTGTCGGCGGTTCCCAACGGGAAGAACGGTTAGAGGTACTAGAGCGACGGATTCGTGCCCAAGGCTTAGACCCAGAGATTTACTGGTGGTACTTAGATCTGCGCCGTTATGGCACCGTTCCCCATGCTGGATTTGGGTTGGGGTTTGAACGCTTGGTACAATTCATGACTGGAATGGGCAATATTCGCGATGTGATTCCTTTCCCTCGCACCCCCCTCAATGCAGATTTCTAGGGATTCACACTCAAAGGGGGTTGCTTGGAGGCTGAGCGATCGCAAAACCCAAGGATTCCTTGAGTAGGCCAATTTCTGACCGTATGATGGAAGAGAGATTTGCCGAGTGAATTGCTATGAGTGGTACCAATCGTCAGGATTCCAAGCTTAAAAAATCGGATGGCGATCGGATTGCCTACTCGGAATTTGGCAAATCCGATAACTCGGCTGCCTTTGAACGGGCTGTACCCG
>JAYKHH010000497.1:0-4280 GCA_035285265.1 Leptolyngbyaceae cyanobacterium
TTTCGTTCGTAGCATTTGAGATGAGGTAATAGGTTCCTGGCTCAGAAAACCATTCTTGTAGTGTGATTCTGCCACCGGGACCCAGAAGTGGCAGTTCTGCTACATCAATCCGTTTACCTGGAACGACACCCGATGCATCACCGTCAAATCCGACAAAGGAGACTTCTTGGGGAATGAGTTCTGTACCCGTGTCCTTAATTAACTGGAGTACGTGAAATGCATTCACGCTGGTATTGGTGACACCAAAGGTGTGCCACTCACCTGTTGTAAGTTGCATCGTCGGGTTGTATTGGCCGTTGACAGTGTGGATCACATTTTCAACGGGTTCGTCTTGGGGCCCCCCACCGTAGGGGAAGAGCAACCTAGGGGGATTGATTGCAGTTGGATTGGCTGGGTCATAGAGTGCTCCCAGGGTTTTGCCGTTGTATCCTACGAAGGGAGCATCAGAAAGGGTATAGACCTTCTCTCCGTTAATATTCTGGCTAACCTGGAGCGGGGTGCCCGCTGGTAGCGCCACGTTAGGATTAGTATTGAGCGGATCTCCTAGTTGACCGACGCGATTGATTTGTTGAATTCCAAATGTGTTCAACGCTAAATAATGGATCGAAGCTGTTTGGGGATTGAACTTAGCGATGTCTGGTAGGTCATGGCGGGGATTGACGATTAATTGGCCTGCCAACCCTGAAGAAACCTGCTCGTTCGTCAGACCGTGAAGATGGGGGTGATACCAGTCCAGACCTGTTGCGTGATTATCTGGAATTTTTACACTGACATTGACACTTTCTCCTGGGCTGAGGCTTGTTAAAACGTTATCGCCTTTGCCCATGGGGGTTACGTGCAAACCATGAAAATGGATATTTGAGATATCTGCAGGATCGCCCAAATCGTTGATCAGGATCAAATTCAGGGTATCTCCCGGTTCCGTAATGAAGAGAGGACCAGGAATTGTACCGTTATAAGCCCTCAAAGCTTCGTAGGGAGTTTCACTGTTGCCTAGCCAAGGCACCAGTCCATCCCCTGCTTGTAGAATGCCGAAGCCATCAATCTTTACCTCCGTGAGGTCAGACATGCGTAAGGTGGCAGTGAGTTCCGTCGGGGCTCCCCAACTAGAGAAGTAATTTCCAGGTATACCCAGTTGCCAGTTACGGTAGGGATCATTAAAAATAACCTCCTGGCTATGCTGGGGTAAGACTTTTAAATAACCTGAGCTATCATAACCTTGACTCCAAGCTTGGAAGTTGCTTGAGCCAATAACGTAAGCATCAGCTAATATACTAGAAACCATGATTAAGTTCTCCTAGTCGATAATCTTGCAGGAAGCTTTCCATACAGACTGAAGTATGGTTTGTGAGGTTGCATATAACTATAAAACGCTCTGCAATTCTCAGTTGATAGGGTTGAGCAGGGAAGTATTGAGGTGAGTTGAGATTGGGAAAAAACTCAATTCTTAATGATAACTACTTAACAAACCCTAGCTCAAACACAGCAGGAAACGATGCTGGTGAATGGGATTGTACTTGGGATGCTTCCATTTATGCAAGATCGCAAAGCTAAAGATAGTTTATGGTCAATAGTAAAGAATTCCTCACCTAGGCCGTATTAACCCTGAGGAAGTCAAACAAGTTCAATTCTTTTGCGATCGCTTAGTTTTTGTATTAATTAATATTTGCAAGCGGAAGTATTACCGCCCATGGATTGGCTTGTTTTGCAGAATGTGGGTGAGGTTGCCAGGTTTAACGCCAGGTTTTATCTAATAAGCTGTTATGCATCTAAACTGCACGCTGAAGCCTTTGCAGTAAGGGGATGAGCTCAGAAATTTAAATGAGCAATGGCCTAACATGTTTTCCTAATACCTGCACGACCAGATTCAATAGTCACACAGAGGAGATTTTTTCAAATGAGCGAAGTTTATGCAACCCCTTCTGAGCAAGAGGTTCATACAAACCACGTTAAGGCTTTAACAGCGACAATCGTTGCTACCTATATTCCTAAAATTGGTCAGTATTTACCAGGCAATACGGCTAATCAACCTGCTCTTCGTCAAGGTAATGAGTATATTCAGGGAAATGTGATCTCAACCGTTCCCAAGGCAGTTGGGGATGGTTGGATATATACCTGGGGGGCTTTTGATGGGCAAGGTGATCCCACTTCTATTGGGGTGACCTTCACCGCCGAAGTCCTTACCCAGGCATTTACAGTGAATGATACCGATCCGAGTGATGGTTTATTCCCTCGTAGCGTGAATCATCTCGCCATGCCAGATGTGTTTGAGGCGGCGCGGGTTTTCGATATTGCTTTTCCGACAAAAGTGATAGACAAAACGCCCTTCAACCACATGGGCTTCTATGCCAATTCTAAGGGCCATGCCCCCAGCATGATTTATGACAAGCCCCACTTTGATGTGCATTTCTTTATCAATTCTTTAGCAGAGCGAGAGTTAATCACCGGAAAGCCAGAAGACAACAACAACCTATTTAATGTTCCGGCACCTGGTTATCTGCACCCAGACTATATTGCTCCTACATTGCCTGGAACAGATATCTTGGCGACCGGAGACGCTTTACAAGGAATCCATTGGGTAGATCGCAATACGCCTGAATTCAATGGTGGACAATTTGAGCAGACCTTTATCTTTGGTAGCTATGCGGATCAGGTGAATTTCTGGGAGCCAATGGTTACTCAAGAGTTTTTTAAAAACCTATCTGCATCAGGGCAATCCATGACCCAGACGTTTGCAATTAAGCAACCTAGCCGGTTTCTCAAGCAAAGCTACTACCCTCTGGAATACACCATTTCCTATAATGCCGATTTTAAGGAATACACGATTTCCTTGAATAAGCTTATCCTACGATTAGCAGATTTCCGTGCAGGGGAGACTGGATTTCCCCCAGCCATCATGGATTTGCGCGATCGCCAAGGAGTGGTGGACGTTAGCTTTACCGTAAGCCGTGAAGCGTCCTATGCAAACTCGGGCGGTTTCTATATTGTTGAAGATACAACGGGCAAAGTTCGTAATTCGGCAGGCAATTTAATTGCTCCTGGTGAAGCTGGCTATGCCCAAGCTGCTCTCGGTCGTCGAGTGCTCAACTTAAGCCAAAACGGAACAACCGCTATGGGTCTGGAGGGTGGAGCTTTGTTTGCACCCTACTTAATTGCCAACAGCACTGTAGAGAGATTCCTGTCGGAGAACCCTAATAATGATGGCATCTCAGGTCGTCCCATCGCTTATTTTGCCTTTAAGGAAGCCAATCCTGACAAGATCGAGCACGTTCGCCAAATTGGGATCCATACTTTTGCCTTTGAAGACTTATTAGGGGGAGGAGACCTAGACTTTAATGACTCTATTATTAGCGGTGGAGCCGTTGTTGCTCCCCCTGCTTCGCCCACTACTCAAATTGCAACGGGCAGTAATCCGGTTATCGGAACCTCATCTACTGACACCCTCTATGCGAGTGCCAGTAGCGGTAACGCCTTATATGGCCAAGATGGAGATGATGTGCTTTATGCAAGCGCTACTGGTAGTACCCTGAACGGTGAAAATGGGGTAGATATCCTAGTGGCAGGAGCTGGGAATGATGTGTTGGCAGGGGGTTCAGGATTTGATTCCTTTATCTTCCAAAAGCCCTTTATAACTACTGTTAATGGTACGAATGTAACACAGGGTGGGTACGGCGGTAACGATATTATCGTTGATTTTCAAACGGTAGCAGGGGTGGGCGATCTCATCAAACTCAGAAATCTAGATAATGGCACTGGCATTAATGTTCGTGATGATGGCTTTGGTAATACACTGATAACGCTTCAAAATCGCTCTAATATCGATCCCACAGCAGGCTCCTCAGGAACAGGGGGGTATGTTCCGATCACACTCCAAACGATTAAGGTTCAAGGGGTCAGCGCCATCCAGTTGATGACTCAGGGGCGGATAGAAGTCAATGGATTGTTGTTTAATGAAACTACAGAAGGATTAGTGAAAGCCTTTGGTGGCTATGACTACCTGATTGGTGGACAAGCGGCTACCTTCCCAACCCGCCCCGGTGGTGTAGCCGGTAATAGTATCTTTGGTGACCCCGCATTTGGAGCTCCTGGCGTCCTGCCAGAAAATAACCTGGTCACCGGCAGCTTTGTTGCCGATACTCAGGTCGCTGACCTGCTCCAACGCATTGGGGATATCGTCCTGAAAAATACTGGGCTGGCAGATGCTATTCAGGGTCTAAAGATCCCAGGCACAGATGCTGTTCTTGACCCAATCATAAAAGCACAACTGGAGGCTGAAAAAG
>JAYKHH010000498.1:0-4114 GCA_035285265.1 Leptolyngbyaceae cyanobacterium
ACCCGCCAGAACTCTAACTCCATTGACAGTTGTGAAGTTAGTGTTTGTAAGTTGAACAACCGCAGACCGATTACCGGGTAACTGGATCGTTACACCTGTTAATAACTGGCTTAGTGGAGTAGTTGATAATAGAGCGATCGCATTCTGGGTAGCTTGACTGGTAATTCCTGGAGGTGCATCTGTCAGCCCTTGCAAATCACCTCCACTAGCTTCAAAGCCAGCGAGTAACTGCTGGATGATTTGCCCAATATTACTTCCCACCGTTATCTGGACTGGGGGCTGATCAGGTCTAAAGTTGACATATACTGAACTACCTGCTCCAGGGTTAACGGGCTGACTTCCTGCTTTTGCCGGCAGATTATTCCAAAGACTCAGGGAACCTGCTAGCAAAGTACCAATTCCAAGATACAAACTTAAACGTTTCATAAGCTCACCACTGTGATGAATATCTAAATCCGACACTAGTACCTAAGAACTAGCTTGAAAGAGATGGAGGATATTTGATTGCTGAGTTGCTGAAACCCAACAATCAAATCCTGAAGCATCTAGTTAGAACTGGGGCGTAAAGTTGAAACCGTAGCCTACACTCAGAATGAATTTTGAACCTGCAGCGCTACTGTTGGTAACGTCTGCATAATCAACACCCAGGGTTAGAGGAACTGTAGGGATAGGAACATAGGATGCACCAACATTCAGCCCGACACCACTCCACGCAGTATTCAAAGATAGCTGGGGAGCTACTTGTAGGCCAGCTCCTGCAAACACCCCTACACTAGCATTATTTTCCCGGAAAGGTCCTCCCCCCAAACCTAGAGAGATGGTGAGCGGCATATTGTTAATTTCGTTGTCTGGTTGCAACAGGTAAGCACCTGTGACCACGCCATACACACCTGAATCAGTGGCACCTGCAGCCTTGCCATAGTTGGCAAAATTAGTCCAGCCCAAAGCCGCCGCCACTTGCGTCCGCTTATCAGCATAGAGATAGCGGTGCAGCTTCAGGTCAAAGGTGCCATTTTCAGCAAATCGGCGAATACTTGTAATGTTATAGGTTGCTTCTAAACCTACCAATTCGAGGGAATTTCCAACCCCAAAACCCATCGATATCCCGCCATCTACTTCTGGGCGGATTCTATCAGCACCGGAAGCTGATGCCCCGATAAAGGCATCTCCCCAATTGGCACCAAAGGCCGAAGGAATTCCTGAGCTTGAGGATGGTGGATAGGTGCGTCCAGCAGCAGATGTCTCACCAGGCACTGGCTCAACTCTGAGCTTCTGACGGAGTTGTTCATCAGATTCCGTAGCTTGAGCAACTTGCACAGACGACTGTTGGGCGGGTTTAGCCCCTTCTGCTGTTACCCAAGGCTCCAGAACCATCCCTCCTTCAGAAATTTGAGGGGTGCTGGCGATAATTGCACCATTCAATGCCGCCTTAGGACGAAACATCTCCTTTGCGACTTGAGCTTCAGCCGCAGTAGCACTGACTCCAGTAGCAGGGGTGCTAGCAATACCTGCCGTCGCAGTCATTAAAATACTGCCAAAGAGGGAAGCTGCTAAAAATATCTGGTTTTCCAAGATCTTTCCATAGGTCTGATGAATGCGAACTTGGTTTTTTGATGGTTTCATGGCTTTTATACTCTCAACTCCTCACATAGAATAAGCTGACTCAGTACGTTGTAATCTTCCGGCAACACAGACTCTAGCTATGTAATTTCCTTAGCGTAAATCACCCTTCCAGTCTAGTCAACATTAGCACAGCAGCCAAAATGAGGATGGGTCTTAGAAGATTCATAGTAGAGCTTGCTCACTCCTTATCTGGTTATTGCTGCTTATCGCTTTCGTGGCAAGATGACGCAGACAAGAGTTTTCTACAAGCTTTTCATAGTGTAAAAAATCCAATGCTAATTGGAAGGCATGTGAATTGGTAACGGTAATTGCACGGTACTTTGAGGTAAGTGACCAGCACAACACATTATTCCCCGAAAATTAATTTGAAGGGGTATGGCACGGTAGCACCACTTATAGTTATGCCACCCAATCATGGGTTGATTTAACGTGACTTCGATAGCCCTTTCATCGAACTGCCCTTAATTTACATATAGGACTTACGCAGTTGCGATGAATTTGTAGGGGTTTTGGGGATTTTTGAAGGGTTACAGCCCTTCAAAATCCCCAACTGCGTGAGTCCTGACATATTGACATCAAGGTCTTCTGGAGTTGTTAATTCCTTGGCTCCATACCACAGTATTCGTTAATACATTTTAAGGTGAGGAGAACTACATGACTGGAGGCTATAAGCTAGCAACAGCACTAATAGCTTTGTCTGGCTACCCGCTCTGTGCGGGACAAGGTTGGTAGGACAGAAGGGGGCGCAGTCCCTTTCTGTCCCGCCTTACGTCGGTAGCCCTTTTCTCTGTTAGTTAGCGCTTCCTTGAAGGACTCGTGTTATGTACTGGCTCCCTAAGTTTGCAAGGTCATTGCTGTCATCCCCTAGTCCGCAGTCTGGGTGGGCGCTGATGGGTCTCATTACAGCAGGGTATGCCGGGAACTACTTCCACTTGCCACTGTTCTTTGGGTTGGATTTTCTGTTCGGCAGTATTGCGGTCTTACTAGTCCTCTCTCTTTATGGCTTGACTTGGGGTATAGTTTCGGCTTGCATTGCAGGAAGCTACACCTATTTTCTTTGGAACCACCCCTATGCTGCGGTAATTCTGATAGCTGAGGCAGCATTTGTGGGTCTACTACTGCGCCGCCAGTCTCGCAGCTTACTCCTGCTCAGCGCACTTTACTGGATCTTGATTGGGATGCCTTTAGTGGCATGGTTCTATGGCGGCATCTTACAGGTAAGCAGCAGTCAAGTTTGGCTCATCATGCTGAAACAAGCAGTCAATGGCATTTTTAATGCCTTGATTGCAGGACTGCTCCTTTCCTATGTACCGATTCAACAATGGTTGGGGCGTTCAGCGCAACGCCATACCCTCTCGCTTCAGCACACGTTACTGAATTTATTGGTCGCCTTTATCTTTCTGCCCACCTTGCTGCTGATAGTTTTAGATGGTCAACGGGTGATCCAGGAAATCAACGTCACCGTTGAGTCTAACTTGCAATCTATTTCCACAGATATGGCGATGCAATTAGGTAATTGGCATCAGCAGCATGTGCAAGGGCTTCAAGAACTAGCCAATATTGCTGCCCCAATCCTTTCCCGCCCTGATGCTGGAACCTCAAGCCAGACAGAAATTCTGCAAACAGCGGTGAAACTGATTAACACCACCTTCTTGGATATGGAGAGCACTTTTGTAGCAGATCCAGCAGGGTTAACCGTTGCCTCTGATCCCATGACGGATGAATCAGGCCGATCCAGAATTGGGCAATTGGCTTCTGATGAACCTTTTATTCAAGATATCCAAAGGAGTCTTAAGCCCTTGATCACGGAGGTACATGTGGATGAAGCTTCCCCGTATCCGCATGTGGGTTTGAGTGTGCCTGTACTGAGCAATCAACGCCTCCTAGGGTTTGTCTACAGTTCACTGAAGTTAACCAAGATTAACCAACTTCTGCAATCCCATATTCGCGATCGCGGGGTGATGATTTTGGCGGATCCACAAAACCGGATCATTGCTAGTACGGATCCAAATCAGGCTCTGATGCAGGTATTAGATCGGAAGCGGGATGGGGAGCTCAACTCGATGGGGAACCCGTTAATCTATCATTGGTTGCCTGCCAAAAAGGCTAATGTACCTGCTGTAGTTCGGTGGAAGCAGTCTTTTTATGTTCAAGAAACGGTATTGCAGAATTCGCTGCCTTGGACATTACTGGTACGGGTACCTGCTGCCCCCTACGTCAATGACCTCCAGACGCTCTATCGCAGAAACCTCAGCATTATGCTTTTGATTAGCATCTTGGCGCTTGTGTTTGCCGATCGCATCAGTCGGGTCTTGATCAGTCCATTATCTAAACTAGCAGGGGTTACAACCAACTTACCGGATAAGTTACTAGAACAATCAAGCGTGGAGTGGATTAAAAGTCCGATTACTGAAATAGATGCTTTGGTGCGGAACTTTAGGTTAATGGCGATCGCCCTCCAGGAAAAATTTAGGGAAATTCAACGGACTAA
>JAYKHH010000499.1:0-5138 GCA_035285265.1 Leptolyngbyaceae cyanobacterium
ACTGCGAGACTTGCCGATCGCATCGAGTTCGTCAATGAAAATAATGCAAGGCGCTTGTTTTTTAGCCTGCTCAAATAAATCCCGCACCCGTGAGGAACCTACCCCCACAAACAGTTCCACAAATTCAGAACCAGAAATACTAAAGAAGGGAACTCCTGCCTCTCCAGCGACCGCCTTGGCAAGCAGGGTTTTTCCGGTACCCGGTGGCCCAATCAGCAATACACCCTTCGGAATTCGTGCTCCAATTTGGGTAAAGCGCTCTGGGCTTTTGAGAAAGTCCACAATTTCCACCAATTCCGTCTTGGCTTCTTCGACTCCCGCGACATCTTTAAAGGTAATTTTGGCAGATTCGCCTTCTACATAGACCTTTGCTCTGCTTTTGCCGATGGAAAGGACACCTTGAGCGCCACCACCGCGTCCCGCAAAAAATTGCCAGATGCCCACAAACAGCAGAGGTGGAATCACCCAACCCAGTAAGTTAAAGAACCAAGCATTTCTAGGCGGCGGGGTAGCTGCAAACTCAACTCCTTTTTCTTCTAAGAGTTTTGGTAATTCCAGGTCAAAAATCGGAGTTGTACCTAGAATTTGTCCGGGTTGATCTCCTTCAGCTTTCAGTTGGTAGCGGATTTGATTCTGTCCAACCGAAGCTCTGGCGACTTCCTGTTCTTGTACTTGATGGATAAACAAGCTATAGGGCACTTGAGGAATGGGAGGGCCAAATAAACGGGGCAATACCAAGTTTGCTAACAGCAACAGCCCTGACAACAGTAATAGTAGGTTCCCAATTTGGCGAGAGCGAGGAGGATTAGGCTCGTTTTTAATCGGCATTGAGATTACTCACAGTTCTTAATCGGAATTTAGTAGGAGGGTTTAGTCCTGCTCTTATTTTCTGATTTGGCTGTGAAAAGGATATCCCCTCTGCGGGGGAGTCAAGGTTTACCGGAGTCCATAAACGCCTTTCACGGCTGCCTTGGTTGCCTGATTTTCAAAGACGAGTGCCCTAAACTGTTTACTCTGGTATGGCCCCAATTCTTCAACGCCCCCCATAGATCTGCCAACTTGAGTTCCGACGGGGCCATACAAATCAAATTCAACTTGTACATAGGGATAGCGTTGATCAGAACTATTCTGAACAGTGCCGATCAGGTAACGGCTGCGATCTGCAGTTTCCCAAGTCACCTGAGTAATCTTCAAGTGCTCATGGCCACGAGAAACGGGAGTCGTTGGAGAATTATTCTGGGATGTTGCTGGCTGATCTGAACCTGTGAGGGTAGACCAGCAGCCCCAAACAATAGCCACACTAAATAAGATGGTGGCGACGATGAGGGGAAGCTGCGTTTTCACCAGGGAGGGGGCATAGGATGGACGCAGGTGAGTCACCCCTCCCAGGTTTATAGGGTCTTCCTGAAGGTGGGAAGGGAACTGCATAGATCGATCGCCGACTTGCCGCTCATTTTCTGACTTAGGGCTGGACAAGACGAATGCGGTTGGATTAATCAGTTGAAATGCTTCTGCCCACGTAATCCAGTTATTGTTGGTTTGCTTGCCTTGCACTTCTACCGTTTGAATCGAGGTAGGGTTGAGTTTGCGGAAACCTCTACGAACGAACTCAACCATGACCGATTGATTAGGCACTGGATCGGATTCAAAGATGATCTGTAACCGACCGTTCTCTAAGTAAACCGTTGAAGTAATATTTTGAGCTTTAAGGGAACGACTAATCAGGGCTGCAATGGCTTCTGGATTACCCTGTTGAGCGAGCTTCAGGTTACTGGTTTGAGTCATGGTCATTGGGTCACCTGCTTCAATGCCTAGATTGCCTAAAATTACATCATCTATTGGGATCATAAGTTTGTAGACTCTAATACAGCTAAGATCGAGCCGTAATTTATGAGTACTTCTAAATCCCAACCATCTGTCCTCTGGGGTCAGGTTATAAGTCTGGCACTGCTTCAAGGAGCAATCACGCTTACTTGGGTCATTTACAATCTTTACCTAGCTCAGTTATTAACGGACTTTGGGTTGCCCGCTTCTTTAGCTCGATGGTTGCTGGTTGTAGAAAATGCCCTAGCAATTGTGTTAGAGCCAGTTATGGGAGGTCTTTCAGACCAGAGTCGGCGATGGGTTGGTACCCGATTTCTTCTTATTTCCGCTGGCGTCATCGCTGCATCAGGATTATTTATCGCCATTCCAGCCGTCGTGATTCTGGGAAAACCACTTGCTGTGATGCCTTGGCTCCTACCGGGAGTGATGGTTGCCTGGGCGATCGCTATGACGGTGTTTCGCAGTCCTGCTCTAGCAATGTTAGGGCAGTATGCAAGTCAGCCTAATTTGCCCCATGCAGCCAGCATTTTGACGCTCATGGGAGGCTTGATTGGCTCGGTAAGACCCCTAGCCAGTGGATTTTTGCTCAGCCTAGGCCCCGCCGTCACCTTTGCGGTTGGCTCGTTCACCCTGCTGGGAACGGCAGCCGTGTTACGGAAACTGAACCCTCCCGTGTCCCCCACACCAGACCCAGAAGAACAGGCGATTCCTCTCCCCGTCCTCATTCAACCCTTAGGCTTGATCTTTGCAGTGGGTGGGTGCATTGCTTGGGGAATTCGCTTGACGATGGGAGATCTATTGACTAGGGTGCTACCCATAGAACTACCTGGAATCAATTTGGGTTTGGCCATGGGAGTCGTCTCGATCGCCTTGGCGGGGTTTGCGATTCCGGCGGGCAAGTTGGCCGTTAAACTTGGCAATCAGCGGGCACTACTAGGAGGACTGGGGGCGATCGCAGTCTTAGTGAGTCTCTTAGTCTCGATCCATCAAGCCATTGGGGTGACGGGTGTTGCGATCGCCTTAATTGCCTGCCTAAGTCTTATCAACAATGGCACTATTCCCTTTGCGCTTTCCTTGGTTCCAGGTTCAAAAGCAGGATTGGCAGTAGGCACCTATTTCGGGGGTTTTTCAGCAGGCATGAGTTTATTTGGGATTGTCTTTGCTAAACCAGGAGTTTTGGCTTTGCCGATAGCAGCGGCGATCGCGGCAGTAGCATTTTTAGTAGCAGGTCTCTGTATTGCTGCTAGTAGCAAGCTGCCAACTGTCATGCCTCAAGAAATTCCGGCTTAGCTGTAAAGCACCCATCACAGCAATTAGCCACAGGATTTCCTGGGTATCATTACCCAGGAAATCCTGTGGCTAATTGTAAACCCACCCTTGAATTTCCCAATGCAGGATCTAGCCGAGCCATTTTATTAAAAGTGGCTCACGAATTTATGAGAGTTGCAGTGACCCTGGCTTGGTAGAGATAGACAACATCCAGTTGCGGATTAGCTCATTCACTTGATCAGGTACTTCATCATGGGGACAATGACCTGCTTGCAGGAAATGCTCCGTCAATTGTGGGTAGTGTTGGCGAAACTTCATGCTGCGTTCCTTTGCATTCATCCAAGGATCGGCTTCACCCCATAGCATTAATAGAGGGCAGAGTAATTGTTGTAACAGGGTATCTACCTTGTCACCGGAAGGGCTTTTGAACACCGATGCAAATACCTGGGGCGCACCCGGATCACAGGAGGGACGGTAGATTTCTTCAATTAATTGCTCTGTGATCGCACTCTGATCGAGATACACCTTTTCCAGGGTTTTCCGTATCACTGATTTTTGCTGGACATACTTAAATAACAAAAAGCTAGCCCAAGTTTGGGCAAAGAAAAATTGGGTAATATTCCCCAATAAGGTTCGCACGGGGTCAACCTGACTGGTATCTGCAGTGGTAAAGGGGCCTGCACTATTGAGCAGGGCTAGCCCTGCTGCAGAGGTGGGGCATTGGGCAGCCACACACAGGGCAGCATAGCCCCCTAAGGAATTACCTGCTAGGACAACAGGCTGACCAATTTGTTCTTGAATAAAGGCGTGTAATTGATCACGCCACAAACTGCCGCTGTATTCCCACGCTGGTTTGGCCGATCGCCCAAAACCGAGGAGGTCGATCGCCCAAACGTCAAAATCCTGCTGTAGACCGTGGATATTCTTACGCCAGTGGTCTGTGGAAGCCCCAAAACCATGCACCAGAAGAATCGGTGGACGATCCGGTTGCGGTTGCCCCGCTCGCACATAATAAATCGGTTGATCGCGCCACGACCAGTAGGCACCGGGAAGGGGAGCGGAGGGAGCGGTTAAGGTTTGCATGGTGAGAGTCGAGTAGAGGGATGATAGCGGTAAATTCGGGAAAGTAGACCCACCTGAATCTGCCCAGAAGACTACAGATTGATGAAACTCGAATTAAAATTTAAGGTTTGTGGTTCCTACTAGTCAATAACTGCTTTGCCATTGTCATCATTACAGCCACCCTTACGAGTTGTCATCATTGGGGGAGGAGCAGCGGGCTTTTTTAGCGCGATCGCCTGCGCTGAAGCCCATCCCCACGCCCAAGTTATTTTGTTAGAAGCCGGTCGTCAACTCCTATCTAAAGTGCGGATTTCTGGGGGCGGACGTTGCAATGTTACCCATGCCTGCTTTGATCCGGTCGCCCTCGTGCAGCACTACCCCAGGGGAAGTAAGGCATTACGGGGGGCGTTCAGTCGGTTTCACCCCAGTCAGACTGTAGAGTGGTTTGCTCAGCACGGAGTCCAGCTCAAAACCGAGCCAGATGGCCGCATGTTCCCGACCAGCGATGATTCCGCTACGATTGTAGACTGTTTAACTCAGGCAGCGAGAAGGGCAGGCATCGAGGTGCTCACTGGAGTGCCCGTCGTGGGAGTTGTGAAGCGGGAGACAGGCTTTGACGTGCAGGTGAAGTCCAGCGAAATCCTTCGGTGCGATCGCCTCCTCATTGCCACAGGCAGTAACCCCATGGGCTATCAACTAGCAAAAGCTCTGGGTCATAGCATTGAACCACCCGTTCCCTCCTTGTTTACCTTTACGGTGTCTGATCCCCGTCTCCACGACCTTGCCGGGGTTGCCGCCACCTCCGTGCGCCTACGGCTCAAAGTAAATGATGGGACGCAGCTAGAACAAACCGGGCCATTGCTGGTCACCCACTGGGGGTTGAGTGGCCCCGCTATCCTCAAACTCTCGGCGTGGGGAGCCAGGGTTTTACACGACCAAGGCTATCAAGCTACGTTAGTGATTAACTGGTTGCCCCAATATCA
>JAYKHH010000500.1:0-4814 GCA_035285265.1 Leptolyngbyaceae cyanobacterium
ACATTAGATGCTCCCAGCACGATTTACTCACCAAAAGTCCTCAAGAACCTGCAACTAAGACTATTTTTCAGGTAGGCTCTAAGAAGATACCCTTAACACCTCCTAGCTGAACAATGGTCGCGACTCATCCTGTGGGGACTCAAAATTCTGGTCGTCAGTATTTACCCAACCTAACAAGTAGCTCAGAAAAACGTTCCCCTAACCAGCAACTAGCTCCCCTCACCGCTCAGGTTAACAGTCAAGACTGCCTGGAGATTGGCGGCTGTGATGTGACTGACCTCGTGCAGAAGTTTGGTTCTCCCCTTTATATTTTGGATGAAGAAACCCTGAGAACCGCCTGCCGTCAGTATCGGGATGCCTTTCAGCAATATTATCCCGGTGAATCCCAGGTGCTCTATGCCTCCAAAGCCTGGAACTGCTTAGCTGTTTGCGCCATTGTTGCCAGTGAAGGGCTAGGGATTGACATTGTTTCTGGGGGCGAACTCTACACCGCTCTACAAGCAGGGGTTGATCCGGCCAAGTTGTATCTGCATGGCAATAACAAATCTCGGGAGGAACTGCGATTTGCGATCGCCTCTGAGATCACAATTGTGGTAGATAGCTGGTTAGAGCTAAACACCCTGGTGGAACTGGCGCAAGGGCTAGATCACCCCGTTCGTATCATGCTGCGGCTCACCCCAGGGATTGAGTGTCATACCCACGAATACATTCGCACAGGCCACCTCGACAGTAAATTTGGTTTTGATCCCAACCAACTGGATCAAGTTTTTAGCTTGGTCAGCCAGCAATCGGTTCTTACCTGTGTGGGACTCCATGCTCACATCGGCTCCCAAATTTTTGAACTACAACCCCATCAAGATTTGGCAGGGGTGATGGTGCAGTGGCTAAGCAAAGCAGCTCACTACGGCATTCCGATTCAAGAACTGAATATTGGGGGTGGGTTGGGAATTCGCTATACAGAAGCCGATGATCCCCCCAGCATTTATGAGTGGGTCAAAATTGTTGGCGAGGGAATTGCAACCGCCTGTGCCGCCCAAAACGTACCCTTGCCCAAATTATTATGCGAACCGGGGCGATCGCTGATTGGCACCGCCTGCGTCACAGCCTACACCCTCGGCGGTCAAAAAGTCGTTCCTGGCATTCGTACCTACGTCACCATTGACGGTGGCATGTCCGACAATCCCCGTCCCATCACCTACCAGTCCGTGTATCGGGCTGTGGTGGCCAACCGCATGTCGGCTCCTTTAACAGAAACCGTGGCGATCGCAGGGAAACATTGCGAATCCGGCGACATTTTAATTAAAGCGGCTCAATTGCCTAAAACAGAACCTGGAGATGTCCTCGTGGTCTTGAGTACAGGAGCTTACAACTATAGTATGGCTTCCAACTACAATCGGATTCCCCGCTTGGCTGCCGTATTGGTTCAAGCGGGAGAAGCCAACCTGATTTTGCAACGAGAAACCTATGAAGACCTCATTCGTCAGGATCGCCTGCCAGAAAGATTAGGCGCATCAAGAGCATCATCTCAATAACAGCAGTGACTCAGTCCGACCTATAGTTTAGACAGGGAACTTAGTAGTCTAGGATTCAGTAGAACGAGGCGAAGAGATTCTTCTCTGATCTTGCATGGGACGATGGTGGGAGCAGCAACTGGTCTCACCAGCTTATTTCAACAAAATTTGTGCAAGAACTGAGTTTCTGCTAGTAGAGGCGCAAGGTTAATCTCAGGTTGTAATGGCACAGTGGTGGATGCAATGGCTAACAGACCTAAGCTGGGTCCAACCCCTGCTGCTGCAAGCGATTGATATTGGCTTGGTGCTGCTACTAACCTATATTGTGCTGATCATCATTGGAGAACGCCGTACCCTGTGGATGGTACGAGGCATCATTATCCTGATGTTAGCAGCAGCCATTAGTACCAATCTCAAACTGAAGTTGCTCAGTTTCGTCTTAAATAGTCTGGTGGTTGGTTCTGCCGTAGCCATGGCACTCACCCTGCAATCCGAGTTTCGTCGATTTCTAGAACAGTTAGGTCGAGGAGAAATTGGCGAATTACTCAAACCATCCCGACGAGCACAGCCGAAAGCAGATAGTGTAATTGATGCGATCGTCGATGCTGTCAAAGAACTCTCTCAGAACCGGATTGGTGCCTTAATGATTTTAGAAACCACTGGCCCCATTGATGAGCGGGATGTGTCAGTGCCTGGAGTGAAGCTGAATGCAGAGATCTCTAAGGAGCTACTCCAGACCATCTTCCAGCCCTCCACGCTATTGCATGATGGTGCTGTCCTCATCCGGGACTCCCGTGTCCTTGCCGCAGGGGTGATTTTGCCCCTTTCTGAGCGCACCGCCTCCCGACAATTGGGAACTCGTCATCGAGCGGCGATGGGAATTACAGAGCGAGTCGAAAATTGCGTTTGCGTTGTTGTATCTGAAGAAACAGGCTCCATTTCCCTAGCCGAGCGGGGAATGCTCAATCGTCCCCTGACCAGCAGTAAACTTAAGGAACTGCTGGAAGCGAAATTCGCCCAGCCAGTCGATCGTGAGGCGGTTGCTTCTGATCTCCGCAGTTTGGGTCGTCAAATTGGCTCTAGGGGATTGTTCCTGGTTTCACGTTTACTTCGTTTGCCCTCATCAGCCCCACGAGAAAAGAAATGACTGCAAAACCGGATGTTTTACAGGATCTGCCCACTGACCTCAAGCACGAAAGGTTACCCAAGCATGTGGCAGTGAGGATGGATGGCAATGGGAGGTGGGCAAAGCGCCAAGGGCTCCCTCGCATTATGGGTCACCGTCGGGGGGTAGATGTCCTCAAGGATCTCTTACGTTGCTGCCGAGATTGGGGAATTCAAGCCTTAACAGCCTATGCTTTTTCAACAGAAAACTGGGGTCGCCCGCTCGAAGAAGTTCAGTTTCTCATGACTTTGTTTGAACGAGTTCTCCGGCAGGAACTCCAGCAGATGATTGAGGAAAATGTCTGTATTCGGTTTGTGGGCAATTTAAATGCTCTACCAAAATCCCTACAGGAAGAAATTGAGCGCTCCATGGAAGTGACTCGCCATAACCAAAGTATTCAGTTCACGGTGGCGACAAACTATGGAGGACGGCAGGAGATTGTGCAAGCCTGTCAAGCGATCGCCACCCAAGTCCAGCTCGGCAAACTTCAGCCCGAAGAGATTGATCAAACCTTATTTGAGCGCCATCTCTATACCGCCGGAATTTGTGACCCCGATCTGCTGATCCGCACCAGTGGCGAAATGCGCCTGAGTAATTTCCTGCTCTGGCAAATGGCCTATTCAGAACTCTATGTCACCGATACCCTCTGGCCTGACTTCGATCGCTCGGAATTTCATCGTGCCCTTTGTTCCTATCAAGAGCGCGATCGCCGCTTCGGCAAGGTTTAAAAGCAGCATGAAATCAAATGTCCCCTGAACCATGACAGCTAACCCCGGCTATAGCTAACCCCGGCTATGAGTTGATGGCTCTTGCCCAGAGGGCAACCACGGGGGGATTGCCCCTACAGAAGATCCCCATCCAAAATCCAAAATCCAAAATCCAAAATCCAAAATCCAAAATCCAAAATCCAAAATCCAAAATCCAAAATTCCCCCTGGCACCTGAAACCTGAAACCTGTCACCTAATTCATGTCAAAATGTAAAGCGTGTGGCTCACTTCCTCTTTAACCACGGCTTTAACTCCAACCACTGTTGCCCTAGGAAATTTTGATGGCGTCCATCGAGGGCATCAGCAAGTCATTCAGCCTGCCTTAAACTTGGCGGCGGCGACTGTCAGTCTAGATTTATCCGTAACTCAGGTGGGCACTACGGGCACCAAAGCATTCTACAAAACCGTTGTCACCTTTAACCCCCATCCCCAAGAGTTCTTTACGGGGCAAGCCAGAAGGTTGCTAACGCCCCTAGATGAGAAAGTGT
Organism: Leptolyngbyaceae cyanobacterium; assembly: GCA_035285265.1. Classification (GTDB taxonomy): domain Bacteria; phylum Cyanobacteriota; class Cyanobacteriia; order JARCMD01; family JARCMD01; genus JAYKHH01. Next base: position 3,933 of record JAYKHH010000500.1, read on the forward strand.
TAGCGCTTGAAAAGCTGGGCGTAGAGCAACTGGTCTTGTTACCCTTCGATCGCGAACTGGCAGCCTTAACCCCCCAAGCGTTTGTCGAAACGATTCTCGTCCAGCAACTCCAAGCTAAACATATTAGTGTAGGAGCTGATTTTTGCTTTGGTCGGCAGCGAGCTGGGACTGCGGTGGATTTAGAGGCGATCGCCGCCCTCCACGGCATTGAAACAACCATTGTGCCCCTGCAAACCTACCAAGGGGAGCGCATTAGTAGTTCTACTATTCGCCAAGCCCTGCAATCTGGCGATCTCCAGACCGCCAATCAACACCTCGGTAGACCCTATTCCTTGATCGGAACCGTGGTGCAAGGACAGCAACTGGGTCGAACCATTGGCTTTCCCACGGCAAACCTGCAGCTACCAGAGCAGAAGTTTATCCCCAGACACGGGGTTTATGCGGTTCGAGTTCACCTAGAGTCAGGGGATCATCAGCATCCTCTGTTAGGTGTTATGAATATTGGCAATCGTCCTACCTTGGCAGGAACCCATCAAACCATAGAAATTCATCTTCGCGATTGGTGGGGCGACTTATATGGGCAAACTTTAATAGTTAACCTAGAAGGATTTTTGCGACCTGAGCAAAAATTTGCCTCCCTAGAGGAATTAAAGGCTCAAATTCAAGTAGACTGCGAAGCAGCAAAAGCAATCTTGATGGCTTCCGCAAATTCTTAACATTTATCCAAACTCTACCCCAGCATTCAAAATATGAGAGACCGTATTGAACGGCTGACCCAAAACCTAAGCCGCACGATTGTTGGTAAAACCGATGCCATCCGCTTGGTGATTGTCGCTTTAATTTCTGGGGGACACGCATTACTGGAAGATGTGCCAGGGGTCG